>NZ_JAKUFX010000017.1:0-69297 GCF_022663635.1 Bacillus cereus group sp. BfR-BA-01356
AGGGTTTATTTGAGATGCTTATTTTTAAGAGTATGCTTTTATTTTAGGAATGTTTTGATCCGATGAGTCGAAAGCTCAGGTTGTGCTCACTCTTAAGTTGATGGGCATGGGGCCATCATATCACTTGTGAATATGTCGTCTCTTGTTCACATTTTCCTTTTTATGATGCGAATAGCTTTTTCTTTACGCGAATGTACGCAGAACGCTCCTACGCTCTTGCAATAAAAGCAAAAACAGATTATCCAGGTGGCATGTATTTAAGTATTGATGATCCAAAGCGCTCCTTACGCTATATAACAAACAATGGAGAAAAATTAATTTTGATTGGCGGAGAGAGTCATAAAACAGGACAAGGAATAAATACGATGCTTCATTATGAAGCACTCTATTCTTTTGCTGAAGCAACTTTTGGAATAGACGAAGTTCCTTATAGATGGTCAGCACAAGATTTAATCACTCTAGATAAGCTTCCTTATATCGGACATATTAACGAAAGAAATCCAAATATATTTGTTGCAACTGGATATCGCAAATGGGGAATGACAACTGGAACTGCTGCCGCTCACCTACTGAAGGACTCCATCCTAAAAGTTCACAGTCCCTATAAAGAACTGTATGCACCATCACGCTTCCATGCAAATCCAGATATAAAAACGTTCCTCTCCCAAAACATTGATGTTGCGAAACATTTAATTGAAGGAAAGATTGAAACCGCATTACGTAAGCCAGAAGATCTCGAAGTTGGTGAAGGATCTGTCGTACATGTTAACGGTAAACGAGCAGGTGCTTATAAAGACAAAGAAGGAAAATTACATATCGTCGATACAACTTGTACACATCTCGGCTGTGAAGTTGAATGGAATAATGGTGATTGTACTTGGGATTGCCCTTGCCACGGTTCTCGTTTTTCTATTGAGGGGGACGTTATTGAAGGCCCAGCAGATCAACCGTTAAAACGAGTTGATAATGAGTAAACAAATAAAGAAGTTCAACAAAATTACTGTTGAACTTCTTTATTTGTTATAAACCCTTTTCAGATAAAATTCGACACAAGGAGGAAAATATTAACATTAAATAAAATAATATATTCATCTACAAATTAAAAGGGGTGAATATTATGCAACCTTCAGCTCCACCTCATCTAGAATCTACAGAAACTATCTTTCCAAGCTCTATTACAAAACTTGTTGTTTTTATTTGTTGGCTAGCCATTTTAGCTGATGGATATGATTTAGGTATTTACGGTGCCGTTCTACCAAAGCTCCTAGAAGACAAAAGCTGGGCGCTATCACCAGCGCATGCTGGTACAATTGCAAGCTATGCTTTATTTGGGATGTTTATTGGAGCTATTCTAGTTGGAACGATTACAGATCTAATTGGGCGTAAATGGACGCTTATATGCTGTTTAGCACTTTTTTCTATCACAATGGGTTTAGCGGCTATCGCTCCTTCTCCTGAGTTATTTGGATTATCTCGATTTGTAGGAGGAATCGGATTAGGCGGTGTTATCCCAACAGCTTCAGCACTTACTGTTGAATATTCACCAAAAAAAAGGCAATCTTTTATTTATGCTCTTATGTTTACTGGCTATCCTTTAGGTATCGTGTTAGGTGCTATTTTGTCCATGCTTATGTTAGCAGATTTCGGATGGAGAATTATGTTTGGTATCGGAATGATTCCACTACTCCTCATTCCTTTCATTATTCGCTATTTACCCGAGTCCATTCAATTTTTATTATCACGTAATCGCCAAGAAGAAGTGAACCAAATTCTTAATCGTTTTCAAATTGAATTTCATGTAAAAGATAAAACTCATCAAGACCCATCTACTATACGAAAGAAAAATGGATTTTTTACTTTATTCTCAAAAGAATACATAAAAGCAACGCTACTTTTTTGGATCACTTATATAATGGGAATGTTTTTAATATATGGTTTAAACACTTGGTTACCACAGATGATGCGCCAGGCAGGATATCCTCTTGGGTCTAGTCTGTCATTTCTACTTATGCTAAATATTACCGCAGCTATCGGCGCATTATTCGCTGGAGCAATTGCTGATCGTATAGGAGCAAAAATTGTTATTAGCATCTCTTATCTTATGGCAGCCATATGTATCGGACTATTAACAATCAAACCATCTGTTACAATCATTTATCTTTTAATTGGCCTTGCTGGTATTGGATCAGTCGGTATTACTCAAATATTAAATGCATATGTAACACAATACTTCCCATCACATATCCGAGCTACCTCCTTAGGCTGGGGACTGGGGCTTGGCCGAGTTGGTGCAATTGCTGGTCCTATTCTCGTCGGTATTATTATGACAATGCAATATGACTTAGCATGGAATTTTTACTTATTCTCCTTTGCAGGTCTTATCGCAGCTATATCTGTTTTCTTCATTCCTACAAAATAAAAAGAGCACAAACTTACTTGTGCTCTTTTTCATATGCTTCAAACAGCATGTCTCGAAATAATGTATTTAAAATCTCAATATCGATCCCTGATCCCTTTTCAATTCCTTTTACATATTGCCCATAGTAATGAATTTGTTCTTCTAAAAATTGATTTAGCACCTTAATTTTCAATCCAACATCTAATTCAGTACCTGCTTTTTTCTTTATTAACAACTTTTCAATCTCATCTAATACACTACGTTCTAATGGTAATTCTGTAATCAATCGATCAAATTCTACAGGTGGTAAAGTTGCTTTCTCTTCTAGCCACTTACAAGCTAAAATAGGGCGTAATACATAAAAGTACTTTTTCAACTTTACATTCTCACCTTGCAAAAATTCACGATAATTTTTCCACGCCATATGTAAATAATGATATATCGTTGCTTTTGGATCAAAATTCTTCTCACTCATCTGTTGAAGTAGTTCTGGAAAATTAGAGTTTTTCGAATAAAAAATTGGTGATCGAATCCACTCAAGTAAAGCTGGGTTCGACTTCGCGAATAGTTGCAACGCCTTTTTAATATCCCAACCACTTATATCTAAATCATCACTAATTGGATATTCAATTACATCTCGTTTGTCATGAATTGATAAATACCATTCTACCGGATGTATATAAACAAACCTAACATCATAATCGCTATCTTTCGATGGAAACCCCCAAGCACGACTCCCTGATTCCACCGCAAATAAAATTTTTACATCATTCTCTTTTTCAATTCTTTCTAACTCCAACTCGATTTTCTCTCTCATTTCATAACATCTCCATTTTTTGATTATTTCCCTGGAAATTCGACAATACACTATTAATTTTACTACATACTAAAAAAACTGTCAGAAATTACTGACAGCCTAATGAAACGTCTATTGTTGCTTTTCAATTACAGTAGCAGCAATTCGTTCGAACTCTTTTTGAATCTCCTCTTTATATGCATCTACTATTGAAAAATCCATAGCAGCAATATAAATTCGTTCTAATTTATCACGAATCGATTTTGCTTTCGCTAAGAAAGACATCGCCTCATTCATTTTTGCTTTATATTGAATGGAAACATCACGAATTTCCTTCGCATATTTCTCATCCGTCCCTGGCGTAACAATAAGGGCATACATATCAATAATTTCATCACCCTCGCGACTTGGAAAATATTCATGTGGTGCGGTGCTATCAAAAATTGCAAAACCTAATTCTCTTACGATAACCATATCAAGACTATTCGGGTCAAATCCGCAATGATATACTTCAACTTCAAACCCTTTTTCTTCAGCTGCCTTAGCTAACTTTTTGAGCATCGTCGATTTTCCAGAGCCTGGGCGCCCTTTTATAAAATAACGATGTGGTAACCCTTCTGTTAAATTAGGAACAAAATCAACTGCTCCTTTCGGTGTAGCAGCTCCTAAAAAACGATGTTTTACAAGCGATTGTCTCCCGCTTTTATCTGCAAATAATTTCTGGATTAGCTGATTGGTTAGTTCATTTGCTTTATTAAAATCTATATTATCAATATATATCTTCTCCCACTCATCATGTATAACCAATGCCTCTTTAAAACGTGCGTAAGCAGACTGAAAAGCTTTGCTTGCTTCTGAAACAAATCTTTCAATTTCTAACTTCTGCTTTCTTAGTTTATCTGAGTCCCAAGCAATTCCTAAATTTATATACTCTTCAACAACTCCTGGCATTTTTGGCTCAATAACATGCGGCGATGTCCCATCAACAATTCCTACTTTTAATTGTGGGATAATTACACCATCAACCGATTTATTATCAGAAGAACAATGTAAAAATTCAATATCATATCCTTTTTCAATCCATTCACGACCTATTGCCTTTATTAAAGAAGATTTTCCCGTTCCTGGGCCACCCTTTAAGATAAATAATCTGTCTAATCCTTTTAAATTCTCTTCGTATAAATTGTGAAATCCCCTAGCTGTATTACCACCAGCATAATAATTTAATACATTTCCTGTCACTGCACTCACTCCTTCGCAGCATTCTATTTACATAAGCTACAATATGCGAGCAGCTTTATTTGGGTGAATACCTATTTTGTATTGCACGCAAAAAGGAAATGAATTACAATTTAACTATCAGAAAGTTCCGATTTTAAAAACTGAATACTTCTTTATCAAGAGAGGCAGAGGGACCGGCCCTTTGAAGCCCAGCAACCTCAGTTTATACAAACTGAATAGGTGCTAATTCCTGCAAAATGCAATGCATTTTGGAAGATAAAACTCAACTAGCATGTAAGGCTCATCTTTCTTGATACTGAAGGATGAGCTTTTTATTATTTGAAAAACATATATTGGAGGTATGTAAAATGAAAGTAATTGATTTATCACAAACATTTGAAAATAATATGTCTCAATTTCCTGGAACACCTAAAATACAACTAGAAGCTGTTACAAGTGTTGAAGAATCAGGATATCAAGTTACAGATTTTCATTCTGTCGTTCATGTTGGCACGCATTGTGATGCTCCTGCGCATTTTATTTCAGGCGCAACGACCATCGATCAATTACCGCTGGATCAATTTGTAGGTGAAGCTGTTCTTATAGATGTAACACATATTCAAGAGCGAAAATTACCTAAGACAGTATTGCATAATACTGACATAAAAGAAGGTGATATTGTTATTTTTCATTCTAATCTATCCACAAAATGGAATACAGAAGCTTATGAGAAGGAAGCATTTTATCTTTCTGAAGAATTAGCTAAAGAACTAGTGCGATTAAAAGTAAAATCTATCGGTTTAGATTTCATTTCTCCTGATGAAGTCACAACAGAAACATCACCGATTCATCACATATTACTAGGGAATGATATTTACTTAATTGAAAACTTAACAAATCTAGATGCTATCGAAGCAAAACGTTTCTTTTTCTCAGCAGCACCTTTAAAAATTAAAAATAGTAACGGTGCTTTCGCAAGAGCATTTGCTGTTATTTTTTAAACACAGCCTATAAAAAAAGCAAAGGCCACTACTGGTCTTTGCTTCTATATTTTCTATTTAAATTAAGAAAGAATTGTTCCACACGAGGACGCACCCAAGCTAAACAATCTATCTCTTTCTTCTTTGTGCAAGCTATCTCTTCTCCATCTACCATTTCAACAAGTTCTAGTTCTAACAGTTGCCTCGTGAATGCTAACATATTCACTTCTTCGGATGGATACTCTTCTTTTAATTTCTCCTCAATTTCCCCCAATAAAAAACCGTCACGCATCATTGCCAATGCATCAATCCAAAGTGGCGGCATTTCATATTTTTCTCCTGTAATTGTATCTTTTACAATATAATTCTTTTGCTCTTTTCGAAATTGAATCGTGTGTAAACATACAGTCGAATTTAATGTTAATTCCATCATACCACCTCTTTCATAATATCTGCATAGAAAAAAGGATGCGTGTGCACCCCTTCTTATCTTTTCATAACACTACTGAACCGCTACATGAGCAATCAATCTCATGTCGATATTTTCCTCCATTATAAACGAAGTATTTTATAAAAAAAACCCTTCTTGAAACATTTTATAAAATGTTTATATTTACACAACAAGAACACTTTTCTGAAAAATCTTTTCTCCCAATACATTAAAAGGTCGGCAAAAAAATTTCTACTTTCGTTCCTACTCCTACACTACTTTGGATCGTGATACTCCCTTGATGTTCCTTAATAATTTTATATGTAATCATTAATCCAAGTCCTGTACCAGTCTCCTTTGTTGTGTAAAACGCCTTGCCGATTTTTTCTAACTTCTCATTCTCTATACCAAATCCTTGGTCTTCAACAGAAATACACAAATGTCCTTGCGTTTTTTGATATGCACGGATATGAATTTCTCCACCCTCTGGCATTGATTCTATTCCATTTTTAATGATATTTAATAACACTTGTTTTAATTGCTTATCATCACCGTTTATAGCCGGTAAATTCCCATCTACTTGTAAATGACATTTAACTCTATATTGCGTTGCATAACTTTCCATTAGATGCACAACATATAGAAGGATGTCTCGTATATTACACCTTTCATAATTTGTTGGCTTTGGTTTTCCTAACAACATCAATTCACTAACAAATCCATTGACTCTTTCAATTTCTTGTAGCATAATGTCGTAGCTCATCGTATCAGTTGGGTTTCTTTCTTTTTGCATTTGCGTAAACCCTTTTAACGCTGTTAACGGATTTCGAATTTCATGGGCAATTGTTGTAGACATAGTCCCAATCACAGCTAAATTTTCCGTCTCTTTCATATTGTTCATCATTTCAACCACTGTTCTTACATAAGATTGAAATCGTTTTAATAAAGAATGTGAAATAATGAAATAAAATACACATAAAACAAGTGGAATTATCACTTTTAAATCTTGTAATAGCAATGTGAAAAATACGTACTTTCCAATTACACTAAAGGACACTAAATAAAAGTATTTTTTATTCACGAAAACTGGGGCAAATAAAATTAATAACATTTCTACCATACTGCCATGTTCAAAAGGTCTATCCGTTCGCAAATAAATCATTAAATTATTCATAAGATTGATAAACATGTACCCAAATAAAAATAAATATTTTACAGAATATACATACCCTCTTTTTTGAAGATATATAGAAATAGGAAATAATGCTATTACAAATATAGGCACACCTATCCCAAGACTACCTTCTGGCCAACCTACCGCTGTTCCACTAATATTCATAGCAGGATATACAAAATAATATATAGCGTCATATAAAAAGAATATAATATAAAATAATAATATAAATACCTTTAAGGCTCTTCTTTCTTCATAAATCAAGCTCTTGTATTTATTCATATAAAAACTCCCCTTGATCGATACAAAAAACTTTCATTGTTATCTCCTTAAAGTATAAGTATGAAATTGCTTTCAGGGCAATATTTAACCTTATAATAATGAAAGGAAGGAGATCTCTCCTTCCTTTTGGTAACAACTTACATCCATCTTACCCTGTCATGTAACAATCCATCCGTAAAATTATTATGCCCCATTACAAAATCCTTCATATATAAATTTAAATACTCACCGTACTTACTTTCTGTATTTAATAACAACTCCTCGACGTAATAAGCACCTTGTTCGAATTGATCTAAAAGTAAACTGGACAAGCCCGCATAAATCCCGCACCCTACCTGAAAATACGTTGCATTCGTTTTATATTTACGAAAAACTTGGCTACTATTCATCACATTATACATATATGTCTCACTATTTTCATAAACGAGTAACACACCGACCAAGTCCTCTCCAGCAACCTCTTCTTCCGCTGGATTAAACACTTTACGATTCCAGTTCCATAAATCTTCTACTTGATCTAAGTTCTGTCTAATTATATTTGTTGTATACTCATTAATTCGATAAAGAAAACCAACTTCCATATTGAAGTTTTTCCCTAAAATTAATACTTCCTCATGTGGCATTAAACAACCATAGAATTCTTTTTCTCCTAACTTCACTTTATACTCTGAAGAATATACATCTTCATAAAAGTAAAGAGGACGATGATGACTCATATACATCGGATAACTCCAGATTGCTTCATCTAAAAATCGCTCTACTGCCCATGAAGCATAAAGTGTATGTGGCTTTATAAGTGCTGTATCATTCAAAAATGATGTGTCATGTTCTACAATATAACATGCTCTTGGCCTTTCATTTGGTCGTTCCTTCATAAGCTCAACAACCATCCATTGAACAACACCTGGATTCATACCTGAACCTATAATCGCTTTTGTATTTGTAAATTTCTCTTTCTCCTTCTCAAACCTTGTATATCTTTCCGTAAGCTGAAAACCGATTAAGCTATCGTCCTGATCTACTGCCTCATTTTCCAAGGCTGAATTAATATAACAAATTCCTAGTTCATTACAGCAGCTTAATACTCTAATTGTATCTGCCCCTGAAACATCAATCACAACACTCGTTCTTTTTTCTTTTAAATGTTTTTTAAATTCCACTACATTTTGAAGGTTTATTTCATATAAATATAATTGATCTTTCAAATTCGAAAACAACTCATCGTAATAATTCCTATCTTTTTGTTTTATATCCACCAAATGAAATTTAGCATTCTTTAATACTTCATAAATTGGATCTTTTTCATTTGCTATCGCTTGATTTAAAATTGCTAAAACTGCTTTTGCTGCTCCACCAGCACTACCAAGCAATGTAATTGATAACGAATTCGGAAACTGCTCCACAAACAAAACCCCTTTAATAAATTAGTTGAGCAGCTCCTCCTCAAAAAATAAATTGAATATATAATAAGATAGCTCGTACACAATGTTTATAAGTTAGTGCAAAGTTACCTTTTAAAAAATCACACTATACTATGCTTATATTCAATTCATTTTCCCCTCATCTCCAAATTAAACTAAAACAAATAGGCTCGACCTTTTCTTCTGCATATAAAAGAAAAAGCCAGCCCTTTCAACTAGCTTACGGACAATGGACAGATTTTACATGTTGAATATTTACATACATTTTCGCATCGCGTGCTTTTGATATTTCAATATGACCTTCATCAATTTTCGCCATTTTTCCAATTTTATTGGACTCCTCACCTAAATCGAACACCATAATTTTCCCAGCCATTTTAATAAGCTGTTCTTCAAACGTTCGAGCTAACGTAATATTTAACGGATTCACGGGGAGTTCATTTTTATTGAGGGCATAAGGCACTTGATTTTCTTTATACGGAATTAACCATTTCAAGTGTTTTAAAGATATATATACAGTTTTATAAACTGGACTATAAAAAACAATATAATCGTTCATCACACTTGTAACATAACCATGTATTGGAGCATTTCCGGCTACATAAATTTCCGTAAAAATCCCTTTAGATGTACTTAATACTTTCCTCAAAGAAATTGAAGGAGACTCTCTCTTAATTACAGAATCCACATCTGGTTTTGAGATTTCTTCATCATTTGATCTTAAAAACTTATAATATTGTACATGATATAAAGATATATATACGTAGTCTTGTCCATTGTAAAGAACAACGATATCATTTCCTACATCAATTAATACACCTTTAAATCTTTTTTCACCGATTAATTTAACATATATATTTTCTCCAATACTTTTGTTTAACTCATTCATCTATATCCTCCTTCCTACGAATTTCTTCTTATCTGTCTTCCATTTCTAAAAAAATAATCAGGGCAAAGTTCTGTTTTAATAGTAAGTAATTCCTTTTCATACTATCGAAATAAGAAATTGTTCTTCTCTTTCCCTCATAATGCCCCTCTTATTTATTAAACATTATTCATCTTCATTCTTTTTACATTTAACTACTTGACTCACACTCTTAATATGAGACTTAATTACATAAATAACTTCATCGCCGTTTACTAGTGTAATACAGCCATGGTGTACCTCACTTAATAAACCTTCCACACACTCTGGACCGCCACGATTAATTTTTACCCACTTATACTTCAAGTCTTTTAATATATCTAAAAAAGTATCCTCATCAGAGCAGAAACATGAACTATAGCAATCGCCACATTTACTTTCTTTCACTTTCTTCACTAGACTCTTCACATGTTTCAACTGATAATATACTAATTCACCATGAGGTAACTGTAACGTTAGATAATCTTTTCCTAACGATACGAGCTCACCAACTCGACTTTCTGGTCCACGAAGGTTTACTTTTACAGTCTCACCAACTAAACATTTAATTTGGTCACAGCATAATACATTCTCCAATTTCGTATCCCCCTTTCTTATTATCTTCCTCTACTTGATTGTCTTTGTGCACGAGCACGACCTGAATTATCGCTACTTTCCTTACTATCGTCGCTCTCATCGCTCTCTCCGCATGCTAAAGCATTATAGTTAACACTTTTAATATGCTTTATTGCAATTAATATAATTTCTTCTTTTACGATTAATGTTACGAAGTCACAAGAAACATCTTGCAAAATGCCTTCCACTTTCTCTGGACCGCCGCGATTAATTTTCACCCAGCAATATTTGAAACTTTCAAGTAGTGCTTCAAAATCTTCTGCACAGGCGCAATCTTCCCACTCACAATCACTTGATCCACATTCTTTCGCATTTTTTGTAATACTTTTTAGATGTTTAAGTTGATAGTAATAAAGCTCACCTTTTTCATTCTTCAATACGAAGTAGTCCTGACATACTGATATTATTGTTCCTTTTTGAGATTCTGGACCACCCCTGTTTACTCTCACAAAAGATCCAATTAAGTCTTTCAGAAAATCACAATGAAATAAACTCACGAGAAAACCCCTTCCATTAATTTATAAGCTTTTGCACTGATAGTATATGTATCTGTACAGGTTACGTTCTCTATGTTTGTCCTAGCTAGAAAAAAATATGCTTTTAACATGGTAGACTACTACCTATCAAAATTTGAAGAAAGGCTAAGAACTCCTTATGTTTTTGATATCTTCAAACAAAAAATCCCTTATGAAGATACATTTCTGCATATCTTCATAAGGGATTTCCCATAGTTTAATCTTCGTCTTTAACATCCATATCTTCTGGAATTGGTTCGTTCAATATTTCTTCCACTAATTGCTTATATTTCTCCATTTGTTCTAAATGCGTATTGAATTGTTCTTTATTTACTAAATATTGCTCTCCATCGAATAGCGCACGAATTTTCTTTTGCTGAATTAACTCTTCAATATACGATTTTGGTAAATTCAAATACTCCGCAGTCTCTTCTATTGTTATATACAATGCGTTCATTCCTTTATTATTTTTTCATCTATACTGTATCTTACTTTACTTTATTTTTGTAAACAAATAAAAAAGATTTTGTAAATGCAGTTCAAAAAGCAGGTAGATGCATTCCATATATTGTATAGTATTATATAGTAAGAATTTTTTAAATATAGAATGGTATTACCCATTTACACAAAGGAGAGTTAACATATGGCTACTCGTCACATCATTACAATGTTAGAAAAAACACTACAAGTTGAAACAGAAAACACAATTTCTCATTTGAATGTATCTTTATCTGATCGTTTTCTTTCTCAAAGCACAGCAATACATGAAAACAATTGTTATCATACAATTGGTGAATGGTACAAAAATCATTTCTTATTCCAACAAGATGATTTCCTTTGGGCTAAATATGCCTTCTATGACGCATATTGTGAAGCCATCCAAAAACAAGGTCATCTTACAAAACGCGTCCGTCAAATATTAGAATCATTGGCTCGAAAACACGGAAAACAGTATATTGCTTCTATACTAAATATGCCATTTCCTAATAAACGCGCTAAAGGGACAGCGTAATTTAGCCATGTTCTGTTTAAGCAAAACATAGCTAAATTGTTTTCTAGGATGCTTTACCAATAAAATGTTCATATCATATGAACTGATGAAACCGGTGTCATTATAATGATAGAAAATATAGTAAACAGGAAAACCCCCACGTACATCTCTCATTCACTTGAATAGAGAAATACGTGGGGGTATACTTGTTCCTTATTATTTCATCATCTGCTTAATCAGTTCGCGATTTCTCTTCTTAAATACTTCATTATGAGAAGAAACCATTCCGTACTCACTTGCATCTGGTTGGATAAATTGTTTTGCTTTATTCACAGCATTTCCAGCATCTTGGAATGCACCTGCAATTAAGTGTAGTTTCCCTTCGTGCTTTAAAATATCTCCAGCAGCATATAATCCATCTACTGAAGACTCACTATTTGCATTACCTGCAATATAACAATTATCTATAATTGCAACGTCTAACTCACTATTTTCTAATAATGTAATGTCGCGTTCATATCCATGATTAATAATAACTTCATCAATAGGTAAATGAGAAACCTCACCTGTTTCATGATTTGTTAATTCTACATATTCAATCGCTTCATGATTATCACCGGCAATTAATTTTGTAATCGATGTATTAAAGAAACACTCCGCTGAGCTGTTCATAAGTTGTTTTACTTGTGCTTCATGACCAGATAATTCTTCTTTTCTATAAGTTACATACACTTTTTTCGCAATTGGTTCCAATTCATTTGCCCAATCAACAGCAGAATTGCCTCCACCGGAAATAATAACTGTTTTACCTTTAAAACGCTTTAAAGATTTAACTGTATAATTTAAATTCGATACTTCAAATCGCTCAGCACCTTCAATAGATAACTTTTGCGGTTTCAATATACCACTTCCTGTTGCGACGATAACTGTTTTTGAAAAGTGTTCTTCGCCAGTACTTGTTTTTAATGTAAAAGTACCATCTTGATTACGAATAATCGATTCTACTTTTGTATCTAATACAACTTCCGGCTTAAATGTTAACCCTTGCTGTACAAGTTGTTCAATTAACTTATCACCTGTAACTGGCAATAGTCCTCCTACATCCCAAATCATTTTTTCCGGATACACATGTATTTTTCCACCTAAATGTGGTTGAAATTCTATTATTTTCGTTCTCATTTCTCTGAGTCCACTATAAAAAGCTGAATAAAGCCCTGCAGGTCCTCCGCCTATCACGGTTACATCAAACAATTCTTCTCGATTCATTCGTGCTCACTCCTCAGCTATTAATCGTTGATTATCATTCTCAATAAAATATAACCTGTTTCCGCAAAATTTACAATCAAAATTACTATTGACAATACACCTATATAAAATTATATTATTTAAAGAATCAATAGTGATAATCATTATCATTTTGTTAATAATTAGCAAATTTGAGATTACATCTTCTTTCATTAATATGGTTATTACTATATTATAAAATCTCATATTCAAGATTTTTAATAAATTATTTTGCATTACCACTACTATTTCAAAAAGATTGCAGTTAAACAAATTATTGTATACACATATCATCTATGTTAAAGGAGAAAGACGATGAAAAAGTTATTTATTTCACTAACAGTCCTTTTCGTTCTTGTTATGAGCGCTTGTAGCAATAGCTCTACAGACAAAAAGAACGATGCAAAAGGTAGCAAATCAGAAACAACTACATACCAATCTGAAGATGGTAAAAAAGTAGAAGTTCCTGCAAATCCAAAACGCGTTGTTGTATTATCATCATTCGCTGGTAACGTAATGTCATTAGGTGTAAATCTTGTTGGGGTAGATTCATGGTCTAAACAAAACCCACGTTTTGATAGCAAACTTAAAGATGTTGCTGAAGTATCTGATGAAAATGTTGAAAAAATCGCTGAACTAAATCCAGATTTAATCATCGGTTTATCAAATGTTAAAAATGTCGATAAGTTAAAGAAAATCGCGCCTACTGTAACATACACTTACGGAAAAGTTGATTACTTAACACAGCATTTAGAAATCGGTAAGTTATTAAATAAAGAAAAAGAAGCAAAAACTTGGGTTGATGACTTCAAGAAACGTGCACAAGAAGCTGGTAAAGAAATTAAAGCAAAAATCGGTGAAGATGCAACAGTTTCTGTTGTAGAAAACTTCAACAAACAGCTTTATGTATACGGCGAGAACTGGGGCCGCGGAACAGAAATCCTGTACCAAGAAATGAAATTAAAAATGCCTGAAAAAGTAAAAGAAAAAACATTAAAAGAAGGTTACTACGCATTATCTACTGAGGTATTACCTGAATTTGCTGGTGATTACTTAATCGTAAGTAAAAACAAAGATACTGATAACTCATTCCAAGAGACAGAATCATATAAAAACATCCCAGCAGTAAAAAATAATCGCGTATATGAAGCAAACATGATGGAATTCTATTTCAATGATCCACTTACATTAGATTTCCAACTAGACTTCTTCAAGAAGAGCTTTCTTGGTAAATAATACAAACATGAGGAATTCTTAATTTAAGAATTCCTCTTCCTTTATTCTATGAACAGAAAAGATGTGAAACGAATGACAAAAGATCATGACAATCCACGTTCTATAGCTTTTACATACAAACTAATTTTAAGCTTAATTGCATTCTTTCTTATTTTTATGGTTGCAATGGTATTAGGTGCTGCAGATACTTCGATAAAAGATGTATGGTTAGCACTCACTTCCTCCGCTAAAGGAGACAAAATATCTATTATTCGAGAAATACGTTTACCACGTGAAGTTGCTGCTATTTTTGTAGGAGCTGGATTAGCCGTTTCTGGGGCAATTATGCAAGGATTAACACGAAATCCACTTGCGGATCCTGGATTATTAGGGCTATCTGGTGGAGCAAATGCTGCGCTTGCACTGACACTTGCTTTCAACCCTTCCATCAGCTATCTTTACTTAACATTAGCTTGCTTTATCGGTGCGGCAATTGGCGCAATTATGGTATTTGGAATTGGTATGGTGAAAAAAGGCGGCCTTTCTCCTCTTCGAATTGTATTAGCAGGCGCTGCAGTTTCAGCATTTCTACTCGCAATTTCAGAAGGAATCGGCATTTACTTTAAAATTTCACAAGATGTATCACTTTGGACTGCTGGGGGCGTAATTGGAACAACTTGGAGCCAATTAAAAATTATTATTCCAGTCATTTCAATTAGTATCTTTATCGCTATCTTACTAGCAAAAAAATTGACAGTTCTTAGTTTCAGTGAGGAAGTGGCTATTGGACTAGGTCAAAAAATTATTGTTATTAAAACTATTTTATTTATCATTATTATCTTACTTGCAGGTGCATCTGTAGCGCTTGTTGGAAATATGGCATTTATCGGCTTAATGGTACCTCACATGGTACGCCCAATTGTCGGTCCAGATTACCGATTTGTTATACCGATGTCAGCAATTGCTGGAGCTTCCTTTATGCTACTTGCAGATACAATCGGACGTACTATTAACGCTCCATACGAAACACCAGTTGCGGCAATTGTTGCGATTGTAGGGTTACCATTCTTCCTATTCATTGTACGTAAAGGAGGAAAAACATTCTCATGATGCAATCTATTTTAAGAAAACAGCGTCTCATTATACTCGCTTTACTTATAGTAATCATCACAACCATTGTAGTTGGAATGGGACTTGGTTCAGCGTCTTTATCTTATGATCGACTACTCCCAACATTAATGGGGCAAGGGACTTTTAAAGAGGAGTTTGTTTTATACTCTTTAAGACTACCTAGAATTGTCATTACATTATTAGCTGGTATGGCTCTCGCCTTATCAGGGGCTATTCTGCAAGGAATTACCCGAAATGATTTAGCTGAACCTGGTATTCTTGGTATTAACTCTGGGGCCGGTGTTGCTGTCGCTATTTTCTTTTTATACTTTCCAATAGATGTAGGTTCATTTCTTTACTTACTACCTGTAGTTGGATTTATCGGAGCATTTCTGACAGCTGTTCTAATTTACGTATTTTCATATAGTAAATCAACTGGACTTCAACCAATCCGATTAACATTAACCGGTATCGGTTTTGCATTTGCACTATCTGGAACGATGATTGTCCTTATTTCATCCGCGGATCGTATGAAAGTAGACTTTATTTCAAAATGGATTGCCGGAAATATTTGGGGAGATGACTGGATCTTCGTTTTAGCAATGCTCCCATGGTTAATCGTATTCATTCCGTTTATTTTCTATAAAGCAAATCGATTAAACATTTTAGCATTAAACGAACCAGTCGCAATTGGCGTTGGAATTGAAATTGAAAAAGAACGCAGGTACTTATTAGTTGCAGCCGTTGCACTTGCAGCTGCAGCTGTTTCCGTAACAGGAGGAATTAGCTTTATCGGATTAATGGCTCCTCATATTGCGAAATCTTTAGTAGGTCCAAGACATCAAATTTTCATGCCTATCGCCCTTTTAATCGGCGGATGGCTATTATTATTAGCAGATACAATCGGACGAAATATCGTTGATCCTAATGGCATTCCAGCAGGTATTGTCGTTGCTTTAATTGGGGCTCCTTACTTTATGTATTTGTTGCTTAAAAAAGCGTAAAAGACACCCTCAAGATCTTTTCTTGAGGGTGTCTTTGTTTCATTCTACTGCTGCCCATACCCTTCAAACTTCTTCGCCAAATTCTCCATCTCATCTTCTGGCAATAGCTTTGGTTCCCCAATGCTTTTCGTTTGATAATAAATTTGAGCACAAAACTCAATCTCTTCTGCAACAGTAAACGCCATTTTTATATTATTTGCACCAGCAATTAAACCGTGATTTGCAAGTAGCACAGCTCGGCGATCAATCATGCCTTCAAAAGCAGCATCCGCTAATTGCTTCGTACCAAATGTTTCATACGGCGCACAGCGGACATTCGGGCCTGCAAAAGCAATTAAATATGACACAGCCGGAAGCTCCCATCCTAATGACGCAATCGTCTTCGCGTAAGGAGAATGTGTATGCACAAGCGCATTTATATCTTCACGCTTCCTATAGTAAATAAGGTGCATATCTAATTCACTTGATGGTTTTCTCTCTCCTTCTACTACTTCACCATCTAGGTTTAATATAACTACATCTTCAGGCTTTGTTTCATAATACTCTAAACCACTTGGGCTAATCGCAACAAGACCTTGTTCACGATTAAAGATACTAATATTACCACCCGTCCCCTTTGTTAAACCACTAGAAATCATTTTCTTTCCATACGCTACAATTTCTTCTCTTTCTTTTTGTAATAACATATACATCCCCCTAAGTATGAAGCTTATGATGACTGACTTTTACATTTATCTACTT
The DNA here is from genome assembly GCF_022663635.1 of Bacillus cereus group sp. BfR-BA-01356. Lineage (NCBI taxonomy): Bacteria > Bacillati > Bacillota > Bacilli > Caryophanales > Bacillaceae > Bacillus > Bacillus cereus group sp. BfR-BA-01356. Next base: position 17,103 of record NZ_JAKUFX010000017.1, read on the forward strand.
ATTGAAATAGCTTTTTTAAATTCTCCGTAAACGGTGCCTTTACAATCCCTTTTTCTGTAACAATCGCTGTTACATTTTCATGTGGAGTAACATCAAATGCTGGATTATATACTTTACTTTCTTTCGGAGCAGAATATTGTCCGAAGCGATTAATCACTTCCGAAGCATCTCTTTCCTCGATGGGAATTTCTTTTCCTGTCGGTGTTTTTAAGTCGATTGTCGGTGTTGGCGCTGCTACATAAAACGGAATGTTGTAGTACTTAGCTAAAATAGATACGCCTAATGTGCCAATTTTATTTGCTATATCACCGTTCGCTGCCACACGATCGCATCCAACGATTACTGCATCAATCTTCCCTTGTGACATGACCATAGCTGCCATATTATCCGTAATAACAGTAACATCAATTCCCGCTCGCTGTAGTTCTAATGCCGTTAACGTTGACCCTTGTAATCTTGGACGTGTTTCATCCGAAAAGATTTTTAAGTCCCATCCTTTTTCTTTCGCTAAGTACATTGGAGCCGTCGCAGTACCATACTTAGTCGTCGCTAACGCACCAGCATTACAATGTGTTAATACTCCCATTCCATCATGGAATAATGTTAATGCATGTTCTCCAATTTGACGGTTAATTTCTTCATCTTCTCTATGAATCTCTTTTGCCTCTTCTAGTAATCTATTTTTCAGCTGTGAGATTGATAAATGAATATTATCTGTCGCTACACTTTCCATTCTTTCAAGTGCCCAAAATAAATTTACGGCAGTCGGTCTTGATGTCGCCAAGTATGTACATACCTTTCTTACTTCATCCATAAATCCTTCTTCCGTACCTTCAGCAAATTCCTTTATCCCTAAATACACTCCATAAGCTGCTGAAACACCAATCGCTGGTGCACCTCGTACTTTCATTACTTGAATGGCATCCCACACACTTTCAGCTGTTTTAAAAGATTCATAAACAATTTCATTCGGTAATAACGTTTGATCTAACAAAACTAAAGCATCATCTTTCCACTGAATTGGTATTAATTGCTCTTCCATCATATTCTCCCCTTACTCCGCGTAGTGCATTGACTGTTCTTTTAACGTTTCTACAAAACTTGTACCCGTTCTATATTGATTCGCTCGTAAAATAAAACTCTTCGCTACTTTAAGACAAATTCGCTCCGCTCTAGCACGTGCTTCCTCATTCTCAATACAAGTAATATCTTTTACTTTCGCTAATCCAACAATACGGCGGATTAATTCAAGACCTGTCACTGCAGCTGTATCCTCTAATACAGATTGTAAATAGGCTTCGTTAAAGCCTTCTTCCTTCGCCATAATCTCGGTCACATGAATATCCCAAGCATCTAAAAACTTCTTCTTAAATAAATCAATTACCTCTACCATCGTAGTTTGTAACCAATCCATATACGTATCTTTCTCAGCTCCAGGTAGCATCGTTGCATCTGCATTCACCCAAGCAAACATTAAATTCGCCATTACATTCCCGACGTCATATCCCATAGGTCCATAAAAAGCAAACTCAGGATCAATAACCTTTGTAGAATCATCTCTTACAAAAACAGAACCAGTATGTAAATCACCATGAATAAGCGCCTGTGCATTCGTCATAAAAGAAAATTTACGTTTCGCTACTTCCATACGAAGCTCTTTATCACTATAAATATGCTCCCTAATCCATCCCTCATTTAAAGGAAATAACTCATTACGCTTATTATGATTTGTAAATGGTTCTGAATATACGAGGTCCTCTGTAATCTCACATAATTCAGGATTTATATAATTCTTCACAAGTTCCTTCTTCTCTTTATGATTCATTACAACATCCGATGTTAATAAAAGTGTATTTACCATAAAAGTAGTTAAGTCGTCAGCAAGCCGCGGAAATATTTGATGATTTATAAGTGCTGTACGTAATATTGTGTGATTCGATAAATCTTCCATTACGCAACAGTTCATCACACTATCAAATAAATACACCTTAGGAACAAGTCCAGGTGCTAACTCATCCTCTAACTGCAAAACATCTGATTCTATGCGAATACGATTCGTCGACAACTTAAACTCATCTGAAATGCGAGCCGTATCCCCAGCTTGCTTTACGATGACAGACATGTTCTCTTTTTCATCCCAAACGCGGAACACATAATTTAAATTGCCATCACCTATTTCTTTACACTGTAACCCCTTTGCATGTTCAAACTTAGATAATTTCTCTTTCACATATGCAATCACATCTTTAGCTTCCATTAAAAAATACTTTGTGAACTTAGACATGGTTTCCCCTCCACACCAATTGTAAGCGTTTTCTAAAAGCTATAAAAAATAATAGGTTGAATTTTTTCATCCTATAAATATGTATTCTTCTTTTTGAAAGGTATATCTAGGTTTTATTATATCTCTTTAGCACTTTGAGTCAATATTTCTAACTATCATCGTAATATACTTCCTAATTATATATTTGAGATGACAAAAATTGTTCAAAAAGATTTCGATTCATTTTATTTATCGCACAATTCTTTGTAAAATAGAAATAAGCAGTTCCTTTTCAAATACATAACTTCTAAGAAATATTTCCTTCCTAAGAATTTACACTTACACCATATCTCTAACATACACACTACTCTTTCAAACAATCATTGAAAATTTATAAACTTAAAGTTACCTTTCCATTCTCTGTTAGCCTTAATTGAGAATAAATATTAATTAAATCGGTATAAAGTTGGTTTATTCTCTTGACAAAATAACCACTTCTATATGATAATTAATATCGAATTAGAATTATTATAGTTAATTAAAAAATATATTTTATGAGCACACTATTTTTTGATGCTCAAAACCAACATTTAGGAGGAATTTTAATATGTTATTAATCGGCACAGAAGTAAAACCGTTTAAAGCTAATGCTTACCATAATGGAGAATTTATCCAAGTTACTGACGAAAGTTTAAAAGGAAAATGGAGTGTAGTTTGTTTCTACCCAGCTGACTTCACATTCGTTTGCCCAACTGAACTTGAAGACTTACAAAACCAATACGCAACTCTAAAAGACTTAGGCGTTGAAGTATACTCTGTATCTACAGACACTCACTTCACTCACAAAGCATGGCATGATAGCTCAGAAACTATCGGCAAAATCGAGTACATCATGATTGGTGACCCAACTCGCACAATCACTACAAACTTCAACGTTTTAATGGAAGAAGAAGGTCTTGCTGCTCGTGGTACATTCATCATCGATCCAGACGGCGTTATCCAATCTATGGAAATCAATGCTGACGGTATCGGCCGTGACGCAAGCATTCTTGTTAACAAAATTAAAGCTGCTCAATACGTACGTAACAACCCAGGTGAAGTTTGCCCAGCTAAATGGCAAGAGGGTTCTGCAACACTTAAACCAAGCCTTGACCTTGTAGGCAAAATCTAAGGAGTTCGATCAAAATGATACTAGATGCAGATATAAAAACACAACTATCCCAATACCTTCAATTAATGGAGAACGATATTTTACTTAAGGTAAGCACAGGAGACGATAACGTATCTAAAGATATGTTAGCTCTAGTAGACGAATTAGCTACTATGTCATCTAAGATTACAGTAGAAAAAGTTGAATTAGAGAGAACACCAAGCTTTAGCGTAAACCGCCCTGGTGAAAACACTGGTGTCGTATTCGCTGGTATTCCATTAGGACACGAATTTACATCATTAGTGTTAGCTTTACTACAAGTAAGTGGACGCGCTCCAAAAGTTGAACAAAAATTAATCGATCAAATTAAAAACATTCAAGGCGAATATCATTTTGAATCTTATATCAGCCTAAGTTGTCATAACTGTCCTGATGTTGTACAAGCTCTTAACGTAATGAGCGTTCTTAACCCTGGTATTACACATACTATGATTGATGGCGCTGCATTCAAAGAGGAAGTAGAAAGCAAAGACATTATGGCAGTACCAACTGTTTACCTAAACGGCGAATCTTTCGGAAGCGGTCGTATGACACTTGAAGAAATTTTAGCTAAAATGGGTAACGGTCCAGATGCATCAGAGCTTTCTGATAAAGATCCATACGATGTTCTTGTTGTTGGTGGCGGCCCTGCTGGTGCAAGTGCAGCAATTTACGCAGCACGTAAAGGCATCCGCACTGGTATCGTTGCTGAGCGCTTCGGTGGTCAAGTAATGGATACTATGGGCATTGAGAACTTCATCAGCGTGAAAAAGACTGAAGGTCCTAAGCTAGTAGCAAGCCTTGAAGAGCACGTAAAAGAATACGACATCGATGTAATGAATCTACAACGTGCGAAACGTTTAGAGAAAAAAGAACTTATTGAAGTGGAACTTGAAAACGGCGCTATTCTGAAAAGTAAGAGCGTAATCGTTTCTACAGGTGCTCGCTGGCGTAATGTTGGCGTACCAGGTGAAGCTGAGTTCAAAAATAAAGGTGTAGCATATTGCCCACACTGTGACGGTCCATTATTCACTGGAAAAGACGTAGCAGTTATCGGTGGAGGTAACTCTGGTATTGAAGCAGCTATCGACTTAGCAGGTATCGTTAAGCACGTAACTGTTCTTGAATTCATGCCAGAATTAAAAGCTGATGCTGTATTACAAGAGCGTCTTAACAGCTTACCAAACGTAACTGTTCTGAAAAACGTTCAAACGAAAGAAATCACTGGTACTGATAAAGTAAACGGTATTTCTTACATCGATCGTGAAACTGAAGAAGTTCATCACGTTGAGTTACAAGGTGTATTCGTACAAATCGGTCTTGTGCCAAACACAGACTGGTTAGGCGAAACAGTTGAACGCGTTCGCGGTGAAATCGTAACAGACAAGCACGGCGCTACAAACGTACCAGGAGTGTTTGCTGCAGGTGACTGTACAAATAATCCGTACAAACAAATCATCATCTCTATGGGTTCAGGTGCAAACGCAGCTTTAGGTGCATTTGATTACTTAATCCGTAACTAATAAAAAAACAGGTGCCTTGGCACCTGTTTTTTTATTACCCTAATGTATAAACTAAAAACCTCTCATTCCCATTCTTCTCATAAGCACCTGACAATCTAACTTCTTTCTTCAGCTCAAACGCAGTCTGATTTTCTAAGAAGAAAATATAGTCCTCAGAAGGATAATATAAAATAATATCTACTTCTCTCCCCGTTTCTTCTACTGAAAGCAAAATGTTATTTACTACATTCATAAACACTTGCACAGAAAACGGATTAAAGAAATAAAACCTATTATCATGTGGATCAATCTCATATTCCTGCGCTAAACAACATTGGAATTGAATTTTCCCCTTACTGTTTCGTGCCTTTCGTGCATAACGATCTCGATTATCCATCGCTTCTTTATAAAACTCTTCATTCATTTCAATTCCAACTGCTGAAGCACCACATTTATGATGCATATAAAAGTTTAATCGCCCTTTTCCGCACCCAAAGTCTACAATTCGGTCGCTACTTCGTATTTCATATTGATTCAATAACTCATCTAACCCACTATACGGTGTCGGTTCATAGCGATGATAATGCATAGACTTGTTAAACCCTTTTTGCTCACCGACTGTTTTTATATGTAAAACTGCATCGTAATATTGTTCGTTCATTCGTCTTCTCCTATTAAAAAATGGTACTTATTATTATACACCATGTACTGGAGGCTCATTTTTCATCAAATTAATAGGTACGTGAAATTATATTAACGATTTTCTTAATATATCTATCGTAACTTCAAATATATCAACGATTTTCTCAATATATCTATCATAACTCAAAATATATCAACGGTTTTTCAAATATATCGATTTACCGACAATTCACGACAAAAAAACAGGAGCTCTCTAGCCCCTGTCTTCTAACACTTTCAATACAGTTTGTTTCAATATTTCTACCCCATCCATAATACAACTATGATCAAACCTCATATACGGATGGTGTAATCCAGGTTGTAGGTCTGCTCCTAGTCCAAGCATGACAGCTTTTAAAAGTGGCCTTTTCACTGTATAGTAATGGAAATCATCGCTTCCTGTCGTATAGAGAGGCCCTGTGCATCTCTCTTCCCCATACACTTCGAGAATACCTTTACGCATAAAGCGCTCTGCTTCTTCGGAAACCTCTGCTCCTGGTGCAAGATCCATCCATTCGTATGAAGTTTTTGATCCCATCGATGCAGCTGATTCTATTACATGCTCAATCTTTTTCTTTAATTCTTCTAATAGTATATTACTCTCTGCTCTTACATCTAAACTGAAATGACCATTTCCCGGAATAATATTTAAATTATCACCACCAGCTTGGCATCTCGTCATTTTTACTGAATAAGAACTTTGCGGTGGCAGCCAAATATTTTTCAAACCGATATTAATCATGGAAATGACATCAATTGCATTCACACCTTGATGTGGTCTTGCCCCGTGTGCATCCTCCCCATGAATCATACCCTCTAAAAATCCTGCTGCTCCATGACGAATAGATGGGGCTGCTTGTTTCAAAGATAGTTCTTCAATTGGTCTTAGGTGGACGCCAAATAAGAAATCAGCATCATCTACAGCACCTTTCTCCACCATCTTCAAAGCACCATTCCCCTTCTCTTCTGCTGGCTGAAAAATAAATCTAACCGTACCACTTTTCCATCTCATATTTTTCAATTGTAAAATAAGTCCCATTACAATGGTCATATGAGCATCATGGCCACATGAATGGTTCGCTTTAAATTCTCCATTTACTTCTTGCCAAAGTGCATCCATATCAGCACGAATCGCAATAACTGGATTCCCGCCTCCAATCTCAGCAATTACACCTGGACAATCATCAAATGTTCTATATGAAATTCCTTCTTCTTTTAAAAAGTCAGTAATATACGCTGTCGTTTCATATTCTTTCCAACTTACTTCAGGGTTTTCGTGTAAATGCTGAAAAATCTCCGTTAAGCGCTCTTGTAGTTCTAATGTTTTCAACGTTCCAGTCTCCTTCCCACATTACAAACGATTCGGGTTAATTATACTTATGAAAAACAGATGTTTTTATGAACATATTGAATTTTAAGAAAAAAGTCAATTATTTATTTTTAAATACTTAAAAAGCTTACTCTGCACTTATATTACAAACTAAACAAACAACTAGAACATTCCTTATTTTCTGTTTTTTATGTTGACGCTTACATAAACTTTTAGTTATCATAACCTAATAAACGTCTATTTTACGACAATTCTAAAAATACAAACAAACATACGTAACAAGGAGGAACTTTATGAAAAAAGAAATACCTTTTGGAATAGCGATTATCCCTATTATCATTACCGTTGCAGTTATGATGGTTACAATTGTTGTATTAAAACAAACCCCTCACGTTCCACTTATTATTGGTACAACCGTTGCTTCTATTGTCGCTTGGCGTTACGGTTACAAATGGAATGATCTTGAAGAAGCAATGTATAAAGGGATTCGTCTTGCATTACCCGCTATCGTCATTATTATTCTTGTTGGCTTAACAATTGGTGCTTGGATTGGCGGTGGAATCGTCGCAACGATGATTTATTACGGTTTAAAACTTTTAATTCCATCACTATTTTTAGTTTCCATTACCGTCATTTGTTCTATCGTAGCATTAGCAATTGGTAGCTCTTGGTCTACAATGGGCACAATTGGTGTTGCTGGAATGGGAATTGGCCTAAGTATGGGAATTCCAGCCCCAATGGTTGCTGGTGCCATTATTTCAGGCTCTTATTTTGGCGATAAAATGTCACCGCTTTCAGATACAACTAACTTAGCCGCAGGATTAACAAATACAGATTTATTCGCACACATTCGTCATATGTTATTTACTACAGTTCCAGGTTTAATTATTACTCTTATCGTCTACGCGGTCTTAGGAAGAAGCTTCGGCGCTAACAATATTGATGCGAAGAGTATCGATCAAACGTTACAAGTATTGCAACAAAACTTTGTTATCTCGCCTTTTCTACTCATTATACCCGTAGTCGTTATGGTATTGGTCGCTAAAAAAGTCCCTGCTATACCAGCGATTCTCGTCGGTATTATTTTAGGATTCTTATCACAAGTCTTTATTCAAGGTGGTTCTGTCTCAGCATCTGTCGGTGCACTCCAAGCTGGATTTGTTATAGACACTGGAAACAAGCTAGTAGACGAACTATTTAACCGCGGTGGCTTAGATTCGATGATGAATACAGTCTCTATGACAATTGTCGCTATGACTTTCGGAGGAGTATTAGAACATACAGGTATTCTTCGCTCAATTGTAAATCAAATTTTAAAGTTAGCGAAATCAGCAAAAGGGCTTATCGCTTCTACTATCGCATCTTGTTTTGCAACAAACCTTACTTGCTCTGAACAATATATTTCAATTGTTGTCCCTTCAAGAATGTACGCAAATGCATACACAGAAAAAGGACTACATTCAAAAAACTTATCCAGAGCATTAGAAGATGGCGGAACATTAACTTCTGTCTTCGTTCCTTGGAATACGTGCGGTGTATTTATTCTCGCTACACTTGGCGTAGGTGCATTTGAATATGCCCCTTATGCTATTTTGAATTTCATCGTACCTATTATCTCAATCATTTATGGTATAACAGGCTTCACAATTGTAAAACTATCAGACATTGAAAAAGCAGAACTACTAAAGAAACAAAAAGCTCAACTAGAAGCTTAAAAATAGCGGTAAATTCAGTTCATATAGTGCGCGAGGTCGCCCTTGTTGATAGGGCATTTCCTCGCCGCAAATATGAGCATACCCGTAATCAACTAATTTCTTTAACAACCTTTCTGTCGATCTTCGAGTCACTTGTAAATACTCAGAAAGGTCAGCTGCTGTAAACTTCAATGACGGGTGCGATTGACTAAATTGAATGATTTTTGACAAGTTGGCCGGACTAAGCTTCGTTTCCTTCGCTATTTTCATTAGTTCCGGATTATCATTTTTCAAACTTTGTACTCTCTGTTCTTTCGGGAACGGACCAAACAAATCTTTATCACTTGTTAGTATATAAAAACAACGATCTATTGGATTGTTCTTTGCAAAACTTTGAGCAATTTTTGCATTTTGCTCCGCTTCTTTCACGGTTTTCCCATAACCAAATCCAATAGCTATCGTTCCTTCTACGCTCGCAAACAAGTTATCTATCGCATTTGTTTTAATAATTGATTCGATATCACCACGAGTTGTATACAAAATGCATGTCATTTCATCCACTTGTTTAAATGAACCACGTAGTTCTTTTGAAATGACATCTAGTTTTTCAAGCAAACTCGTTCGTAATTCTAAGGAAGAAATAATACAAGCACCAACAGTAGCTGAATAGCTTTTTGCTAACTCAGCTTTTATTTTTGCATCTTTTAGCCCATGTATAATGGATTGTGTTGGATCAATCATACGCTCTGAAGGAACACCTATTTTTTGAAGCTCGTCGTAAACAGCGTGAATACTAGTTAAAGCTAAATGAGCCTCTCCAGATTGATATTTAGCTACATGAAAATCGATAACTCTATTTATCTCATCTTTACTCCACAGCATATTTTCATAATCCAACACTTGCGGGCTTTCTTTTATACCGATATCATGGAACACATTTGTAATAAAAGAGCGGTCTACTAAATCGATGGAAATGTTATGTGGTTGAATACTTTGATGATACATGATAGAAAGAATTGAAGATGCGACAGTTGTCTCGTCTTGCTGTAAGTATATACTTGGAATTCGTAATTGTTCTCTTATTTCTTTTGCCATATAATAAGGTAAAGCACCTGAGAAAAAGATGACATCACAAGGCTTTAAACACTTTAATAGTTCAGAAGATTCCGCCGGATGAAGGTAAATATATGGATCAATTTCTATTCCTTCTAATTTTTGAGCAATGGGAAAAAGGTTGTCCATAAATTCCTTTGAACCGACAACTGCAATTTTTATCATCATTTTCTCTAACTCCTTATCATTAATTAACGACTATTTAACGTCAACTATATCAAATGTATAAAACTATTGTAAACAGGAAGGGGTTTCTATTCAATGAAAATTACAGCTATTCATCTTTACGCAATTCGTTTACCGCTTCGCGATCCGTTTGTTATTAGTTACGGTTCTTATTCTGATATGCCTTCTATTATCGTCAAAATGGAAACAGATGAAGGAACTATCGGTTATGGTGAAGGCGTTGCTGACGATCACGTTACAGGCGAATCATGGGAAAGTACTTTCCATACTTTAAAACATACACTCGCTCCCGCACTCATCGGATGCAATCCAATGAATATCGAGAAAATACACGATATGATGGACAATACAATTTACGGTGTTCCAACAGCGAAAGCCGCAATTGATATTGCTTGTTTTGATATAATGGGCAAAAAATTAAATCAACCTGTATATCAATTAATTGGCGGACGCTACCATGAAGACTTTCCTGTCACTCACGTCTTAAGTATCGCCGAACCTAAAGCCATGGCTGAAGAAGCTGCTTCCATGATTCAAAAAGGTTACCAATCTTTCAAAATGAAAGTCGGTACAAATGTACTAGAAGATGTAAAAAGAATTGAAGCGGTACGTGAACGTGTAGGAATTGATATTGCGATTCGTGTTGATGTAAACCAAGGTTGGAAAAATAGCGCCAACACATTAATGGCACTTCGTTCATTAGGTCATTTAAACATCGACTGGATTGAACAGCCTGTCATTGCAGACGATATTGACGCAATGGCTCACATTCGTTCGAAAACAGACCTTCCGCTTATGATTGATGAAGGATTAAAAGGTTCTCGTGAAATGCGCCAAATCATTAAATTAGACGCGGCTGATAAAGTAAATATAAAACTAATGAAATGCGGCGGCATATATCCCGCTGTAAAACTCGCTCATCAAGCAGAAATGGCCGGCATTGAATGCCAAGTGGGATCAATGGTCGAATCATCTGTTGCCTCTTCCGCAGGATTCCATGTCGCTTTCTCAAAGAAAATCATTACGAGCGTTGAACTTACAGGTCCATTAAAGTTCACGAAAGACATCGGAAACTTACATTACGATGTACCATTTATTCGCTTAAACGAAAAGCCAGGACTTGGCATTGAAATAAACGAAGATACACTACAAGAACTAACCGTATTTCAAGACGTTGTACGCTAAAGGAGGACTAACGCATGACAGTTCTATACAAAGGATCATTAAAACAAAATAACGATCCATTTCATGTTACATTACTATCCAAAGAGCACATCGAACAAATTTCATTACTACAGAACGTTGTAGTTGAAGCACTAGAAGATAAAAGCCGTTTACAACCACTTTCACAAGAAGAATTTCAATACATTCTAGAAGGAAATGGCATGATGATCGGTGCTTTTATCGAAAACGAACTCATCGCATTTCGTGCCCTACTCGTCCCTCCTATCGACGATGAACATTTAGGGCTTGATATTGGTCTATCAGAAAGTGAACTGCACCGCGTCATCTATCAAGAAATCTCAAACGTTCATCCGAACTACCGAGGAAATGGTATGCAAAAAATATTAGCAAACGTCATCATGGACGAATTGCAAAAAGAAGATAGCAAATATGATTATGTATGCTGCACCGTTGCTCCTTTTAACATCCCGAGTTTGAAGGATAAGTTTGCGCAAGGGATGGCGATTGCTGCGCTAAAGGAGAAGTATGGTGGTAGTCTGCGGTATGTTTTTGTGAAGAAATTGCGCGGAGATAAAGAAAGCGATTGGACGGATATTCAAAGTATTCTAATGAGTGATGCTAGTGGACAGCAGGCTTTGCTTTCGGAGGGGTATCTTGGGTATGAGATGGAGAAAACAGCAGATACTTTCATTGTGAAGTTTGGGCGATAATCTATATACTCGAAAAGAGGAGATGTCCCTTGTGACATCTCCTCTTTTCGATTTGTTGAACAATCCTGTGGTAAATGAAATTATATCAACGATTTTTCGAATATATCTATCATAACTTACAATATATCAACGATTTTTAAAATATATCTATCAAAACTCACAATATATCAACGATTTTTAAAATATATCTATCAAAACTCACAATATATCAACGATTTTTAAAATATATCTATCAAAACTCACAATATATCAACGATTCGACAAGAAATATCGATTTACAGACAAAAATCGATATTCCTTCCTAAACCGTCATCTTCCAACTAGATAACGCTAACCAATTCTCCATTTCTTTATAATCAGGCATTATCTTCCCGACAAGACGCCAAAAAGATCGATCATGATTTAAATGAACCATATGACACATTTCATGAACAACTACATAGTCAATTACTCGCTGTGGTGCCATTGCTAGCTTCCAATTGAATGTTAGTTGTAAATTCGAATCGCAAGTACCCCAAGTACGACTACTATCTGTAATACGAATAGAACGTGGTTTTGTTTTAAAGTTACTTTGATGCGCTTTAATACTCTTCTCTACTAAAGATTTACACCGCTTATAGTAAAATCGTTTTAAAGCTTGTTGTATTTTCTCATCCTTAAGCTCTTTCACATAAATATGTAACTTATCCCCTTCAAAAATCGCATTGTCTTGCTCAATGCTTGCATCTTGGGAAATCTGTATCGGATACGTATTCCCTAAATACAAAAAGCCCTCTCCTTGATCATAATCCTTTTCCTGTGGTCCATGCGCTCGCTCCGCCATTTCCTTACGTGTTGTCTGAATCCAATCCCACTTCTCCTCTAGCAACTGGACTAAGTATTCAACAGGTGTTCCTTTCGGAGCCTGCACTTCCACATTTCCATACGAATCCACAAAAAGACGCACGGACTTTTTCTTCTTATAAGTTATATGAAAATTAATTGTCTCACCTAAATATGTATGTACCATTTCATCACCTAGCATAGTATTTTTACAAATAAAAAAGAGTAGGATACGAACGTCCTACTCTACCTATTATATCATTTACTGCTTTAGCAAGCTTATTACCCTCTATACTTTACACCTAATCCCTTAATGAAATTCCTTGCGTATCTATCGCCGCACTCTTTGTAATTTTTATGGCCTTTCTTTCTTAATAGAGCGCCTAACTCTCCTTTTGTTACCGTAACGCCTACGCTATCTAATATATCAAGTACATCCTCACTCGTTAAAGATAGTGCGATTTTCATTTTCTTTAGAAGAAGGTTATTGGCACTCTCCTTGCTCTGTACAGGTGCAGGCTGCCCTGGTCTCGGATCTTGCTTTCCTCTTTTTAAAGTAATAAATCCATTTAAAAATGCCTCTAACATCATCATATCGCATGTTTTTACGTACTCATCTTCAACTACCTCATCATTTTCAGCTTCATGCTGAGGAGCTCTCTTTATTTTTGTAAGCATATCAACTACGTCTTCTTTCTTTACTTCCATCCCGCCAAGTTTAAAGATTTCTACCATATCTATATCTTTTATATCTAAAGCGTATCTTACTCTTTTTAATATATCGTTATTGCTCATTGCCATTGTGTTTCCTCCTGAAATGTTGATTATTTATTCAGCGGTTAAAGTTTATGCTATAACCTACTTTAAATTATCATGTTTAATCTAACCTTTTAGTTATTGTCCGCTAAATTAATACTTTAACATTTTAAAGATATGTTTTATAGTCTTACCCGAACTTTTCTCTATCATTGTATCTACAGCGCTCTTACATGTTTTTTATATGCCTATAAAAAGATTTCTCTCTTAACATTAACTAAAAGAAAAAAAACAGTGTTTTGATTTCTCAAATACACTGTTCTTTTCCAGCTCTACGCTTATTTTCAACTCACTCATGTCATGCACTACATATGAAATGATTTAACTGCTTAAAAGTTAAACCGTCTCACCATTCTGTGCCTCACCAACACTAGCCTCAAACTTATCAAGCAATCCACGCACCTCATCAGTCGATTTCGTACTCATCAATTGATTTCTCAATTCAGCAGCTCCAGGGAAGCCTTTTACATAAATTTTGAAGAAGCGGTGAAGCCCTGTGATTGAGCGTGGCAGTACTTCTGCATATTGATCTTGAAGATCAAGTTGTAGTCTTAAAAGATCTAGGTGCTCTTTACTGCTATGCTCTCTTGGCTCTTTTTCAAAAGCAAATGGATTTTTGAAGATGCCTCGTCCGATCATTACGCCATCAATGCCGTATTTTTCAGCAAGTTCCAGCCCCATTTTACGATCAAGGATGTCTCCATTGATTGTTATTAACGTATTTGGTGCGATACGGTCACGTAATTTTTTTATTTCCGGAATTAGTTCCCAATGCGCATCTACTTGGCTCATTTCCTCTCTTGTACGTAAGTGAATAGAAAGGTTTGCAATATCTTGTTTGAAAATGTGCGTTAACCAATCTTCCCACTCGCTTAACTCTTTAAAGCCAAGTCTTGTTTTTACGCTGACAGGTAGTCCACCCGCTTTTGCTGCTTGGATAAGTTCTGCTGCAACGTCTGGACGTAGAATAAGGCCACTACCTTTTCCTCTTGATGCAACGTTCGGAACTGGGCAACCCATGTTAATATCGATACCTTTAAATCCTAGCTCTGCCATACCAATACTCATTTGACGGAAGTATTCGGGATTGTCTCCCCAAATATGTGCCACCATCGGCTGTTCGTCTTCTGTAAAAATTAAACGGCCACGTACACTTTTCATACCTTCTGGATGACAATAGCTATCCGAGTTTGTAAACTCTGTGAAGAATACGTCCGGACGACCTGCTTCACTTACTACGTGACGGAAAACAACGTCTGTCACATCTTCCATTGGTGCAAGTACGAAAAATGGGCGTGGTAATTCACGCCAAAAATTATCTATCATTTTAAATTCAAATCCTCTCACTATGAATGCAATTTCAAAATCTCAATTTATAATTTGTGAAAATCAGCAATATTTATTTTAACTAAAATCGCTTATGAATGGTATTTTTGTAAACCAAAAAGCAGATGGTATAGATTTTCCTATATCAACTGCTTTCCTATTATACCAACTTAAGCCAAGCCACACACTCCACATGCGTCGTATGCGGGAACATATCAACAGGTTGTACTTCCTGTGTTTTATATCCGCCTTCTTCTAGTACTTTTAAATCACGTGCTAATGTTGCTGGGTTACACGATACGTATACGACGCGGTTTGGCTTCATGTCGATGATTGTGTTTAGTAATGCTTCGTCACAGCCTTTACGCGGTGGGTCTACGACCATTGTGTCGGCGATTACGCCTTCTTTGTACCATTTAGGAATGACTACTTCTGCTTCTCCTACGCCAAATTCAGCGTTTGTCATGTTGTTTAGTGCTGCGTTTCGGTTTGCGTCTTCAATTGCTTCTGGGACGATTTCAACGCCGTACACTTTTTTCGCTTTTTGCGCTAGGAATAACGAGATTGATCCGATTCCGCAATAGGCATCGATTACTGTTTCGTTACCATTTAATTTTGCGTATTCTAACGTTTTATCGTATAGCACTTTCGTTTGTTCTGGATTTACTTGATAGAATGAACGTGCTGAAATCGCAAATTTAATGTCACCGATAAAGTCATAAATATATTCTGATCCGTATAATACTGTCGTTTTGTCTCCGAAAATTACGTTTGTACGCTTCGTATTTACGTTTTGAACGATTGATTTTACTTCTGGGAATTTCGCTGCAATTTCTTCAATAATTGCTTTTTTGTTCGGCAATTCTGCTGTACGCGTAATGAAGACAAGCATAATTTCCCCTGTTACTTGTCCGTAACGAGCCATTACGTGACGAAGTGTTCCTTTGTTACGCTCTTCGTTGTACGCAGTGATACCGTGCTTTTCACAAATACGTTTTACTTCTTGGATTAATGTATCGTTTTCTTCTGCCTGAATTAAGCATGATTCCATATTAATGATGTCATGCGTTCCTTGGCGATAAAAACCAGCTACAAGTCCGCCTTCACGTTCTCCGATTGGTACTTGTGCTTTATTACGGTATACCCACGGATTCTTCATGCCAAGTACAGGATGAACAGGAACATCAGCTAGTCCTCCGATACGCTGCATAACGTCACGTACTTGTTTTTCTTTCGCTTGTAATTGTCCTTCATAAGTTAAGTGCTGAAGCTGACAACCGCCGCACTGATTATATACTGGGCATTCAGCATCTTTACGATATGGGCTTTCTGTATGAAGCTTCATTAAACGGCCAAATGCGAAGTTTTTCTTCACTTTAATAATTTTAATTTGCGCTTCTTCACCTGGTAATCCGTTTTTAACGAAAATAGGATAGCCCTTTACTTTCGCAACACCGGCACCATCATGTGTTAAATCTTCAAATACTACATCTATAAACTCGTTTTTCTCAACTGGTGGCGTCATTTTAGTACTCATTTTCCGACCTCTCTTTTTCATAACACTGCGTTACATTTTATCATACTTATATGGTCTTTTTCTATTGGAAGAAAAAAAGCTATTGACGATACTTCTCTGTTAATGTTACGCTACTACTAATTTAATACGGACGATGTTACCTCATATATACTTGATAATATGGATCGAGAGTTTCTACCCGGCAACCTTAAATTGCTGGACTATGGGGAAAACTAATGAATATTAGCCTATGCGCAAAAAAGGACTCATATTGATTAGCTTTCTCTCATAGATGAAAGTGAATCCATATGGGTCTTTTTTTATTTTTATTTTTCTAAAAGGTCAGACATCTTACGTATGACATAAAACCTCGTTCTTTTATTTTTAGTAATATAACGAGCGTTTTATGTACAAACTTTATACGAACTTCTGAAAGGGGCAACTACATGCAATATGTAATGAGCATTATCGGTATTCTTGCCGTGTTAGGTTTATGTTTTGCTTTGTCAAACAACAAAAGTAAAATCAACTTCCGTGCAATTGCAATTATGATTGGTTTCCAAATTTTAATCGGTTGGTTTATGTTTGCTACAAAGATTGGTCAACAAATCATTATTTTCATTAGTAAAGTTTTCAACAAACTAATTAAACTTGGTACGACAGGTGTCGATTTTCTCTTTAATGGAATTCACAGAGATTTTGTCTTTTTCTTAAACGTATTATTAATTATCGTATTTTTCTCAGCACTACTTTCAATCTTTAGTTATTTAGGTGTTTTACCATTCATCGTTCGCGTTGTCGGCGGTGCTATTTCAAAAATTACTGGTTTACCACGTGTTGAGTCATTCCACGCAGTAAACTCTGTATTCTTCGGTTCAAGTGAAGCGTTAATCGTTATTAAAAACGATTTACAGCATTTCAATAAAAACCGTATGTTTATCATTTGTTGTTCTGCGATGAGCTCCGTTTCTGCTTCTGTTACAGCATCATACGTAATGATGTTAGATGCAAAATACGTACTGGCAGCTCTTCCGCTAAACTTATTCTCAAGCTTAATCGTTTGTTCGTTATTAACACCAGTTGATACGAAGAAAGAAGATGAAGTGATTCAGAAATTTGATAGAACTCTATTCGGAGACAGCTTTATCGGCGCAATGATTAACGGTGCGCTTGATGGTTTAAAAGTAGCTGGTATCGTTGCCGCATTAATGATCGCCTTTATCGGTGTGATGGAAGTTGTAAACTACGTAATTAGTGCAGCTTCAGGCGCAATGGGACATGCTGTTACTTTACAACAAATCTTCGGTTACGTACTTTCTCCATTCGCATTCTTAATGGGTATTCCAACTCAAGATATTATCCCAGCTGGTGGTATTATGGGTACGAAGATTGTTTTAAATGAGTTTGTAGCAATCCTTGATTTAAAAGACACAGCTACAACATTAGCTCCACGTACAGTTGGAATCGTTACAGTATTCTTAATTAGCTTCGCAAGTATTAGCCAAATTGGTGCAATCGTTGGTACAATCCGTGCCCTTTCTGAAAAGCAAGGAAGCGTTGTTTCTAAATTTGGTTGGAAAATGCTATTTGCATCAACACTTGCTTCTATTTTATCTGCGACAATCGCTGGATTGTTTATTTAATAAAAAAACACCTTACTTTAACAAGTAAGGTGTTTTTTTTGATTCTTTATGAAACCGAGTGAAATTCAACTGCTTCTTCTGTATTGATAATCCTATCTTTATATATACCTTTTATTGAAATGTAAATGATAGATTTGTTTATGTTTTTTAACTTTCCTAATGAAAAATGATAAAGTAATCCATCGCTTTTTAAAGTCCACATCTTCCCACTCCATGGACCAGTAGCTTTTTGTTCATCCGACGCCTTTATTTCACCTTCATATTCGCATTCTCCTAAAGGAGTTTTAATTATATTCTTCTCTGTATCAATTCGAATATTTTTAATTAGCTTCAAATTTTCATCAGAGAGAATTTGAATTTCATGATCTTTCTGTTTAAAAAAGAGTTTTCCGTCTTTGGTATTTACATATTCTGCATTATTCATTTTATCTATCATAAAATCATATTCTTCTTTTGTAATACCTAAGTTTTGATGATAAGGAAACGTTTTTTTCGGTATAATTTCTTCTTCGGCATACTTCAAATACCAATCTAAATTATTTGTAATACTATCGCTCATTTTATTTCCTATTTTCTCTAATTTCTCTTTTATCTCATAAGGAAATTCTAGTGTCATAATATCCGCCGTCACTTCCGCATTCATAAGATGCGATGGAATATACTCTTCCACGCTATTCGCTTTACTCACTTCACTTTGACAACCAACTATAAATAGCGATATGAAAAAGATATATATTATTTTTTTATATTTCATTTCTATTCTCCACTCCATACATTATTCTTACTTAGTTTTATAGCGGTTTTCATTATAGTATAAAATCTTTATATTTTAATTAAATACATATCCTTATGCAAAATTGCATATTAATATGTCTTCTTCTTACTTTAAAATTAGCTTAAATAACTTTCCAAATTATACAAATAACAAGTGTTAAATGTTATAATTTGTAAAAAAACATTGGAGGATATTATGAAAGCTCACGCCCTTTTCGATTTCTTACATTTACTAGTCTTAACGCTGAAAAGCTATTATGTATGGGGAATGCCTATCTATGTCTTCATTATTCCTCTTATCTTTGTAGTCGGTTATATTATTATTAATTCTAATAAGAAACAAAAAAATACATCTATTCAAAGTCACTAATCTATTACCTTAATAGCCTCCTAAAAATCATATTCCCCTCATTTTCTTCAAATGATATGATGAACAAGGGTATATCCCCACCACTCTTATAGCGGTGGGGATTTTAATGTCAATATGCAACATACTACACAATAGAAGGTGATTTTTATGAGAAAATACGCAGCAATTGCTTTATGTACGTCTGCCATTCTAGCAGGCTGCAATACTAGCAATGTAAGCCAAGAACCTAAAAAAGAGAAAAAGGTTCAAGAAGTAGCTATACAAAAAGAGACTCTACAAGAACAAGGTAAAATTTCTTATACTCCCATCACACACGAATCTACAAACACAAGTATTCATATTACAGACTTAAAAGATTCTTTAAATGAAGTACAATATAAAATTTGGCGCACAGCTGATGGAAAGGAACGTGCTAAATCTTTTTCTTCTAAAGAAAAGGAGAAACAATTTACAATTCCTTTTGACATAAAAGAATTTGAAGGAAAACGCGGTGAGTTCCAAATTGAAGCAACAGGAATGAAAGAAGATGGGAAAACAATCCCGCTTACGAAATCTACTATTACTTTCGAACAAAAGGTTCCTGTTCTTATGTATCACGCAATCGATGATTATCATGGTCAAGGTATTAAAGACTTATTCGTATCACCAGCTAACTTTGAAGCACAAATGAAACATTTAAAAGACAATGGTTATACGCTTTTAACGTTTGAACGCTGGGGCGATATAAATAAAGTAAATAAGCCGATTTTCGTTACATTTGATGACGGTATGAAAAATAATATGAATGCATTTCGCGTTTTACAAAAGCTAAAAGATGATACTTTTAAACCGGCAGCAACAGAATATATGATTGTTGATAACGTTGATGTAGAAGGAGCATTGTCTACTTCTGAAATAAAAGAAATGGTTGATTCCGGCATTTTCTCGGTGCAATCTCATACTGCAACACATGCAGACTTACCGAAAATTACAAACTATGAGGAAGAGTTAAAAGGTTCAAAAGAAAAACTAGAAAAAATAACAGGTAAGCCTGTTATCGCGATTGCTTATCCATTCGGTCATGTAGATGATAAGGTTGTTACAGAAACGAAGAAGTATTATCAATTTGCGACGACGACAAAGCCTGGGCAATTCATTACGAAGGGTGAACCTGATGAATTGTTAAAGATGAAGCGCGTTCGTATACACCATACAACGACTGTAGAGCAGTTTGCTTCTTCAATTAAGTAAATATAAGGGCTCAATACATTTTGAGCTCTCTTTTTACTTTATATTTATATATATTTTTAGAATTTTCTTGTATTATATATAGTAAGAAATCTTTCAAATTAAAGGAGATTATACATATGTCATTTGAACAAACGTTAGAGAAATATGCTGCTCTTGCAGTTAATGTTGGTGTTAATATTCAACCTGGACAAACTTTATCAATTAGTGCACCTCTTGAAGCTGTACAATTTGTACGCCTCGTTACAGAAAAAGCATATAAATCTGGTGCAAAACACGTATATGTAGATTGGAATGATGAGACGTTAACACGCTTAAAGTTCGATCTAGCTCCTGAAGAAGCTTTCGCTGAATTTCCATCTTGGAAAGCACATGCTCGTGAAGAATTAGCAAAAGAAGGCGCTGCATTTATGTCTATCTATGCAGAAAACCCTGATTTATTAAAAGGTGTAGAAGCATCGCGTATTGCAACAGCTCATAAAGTAGCTGGAGAAGCAATGAAAGTATACCGTGATTACGTACAAGCAGATAAAGTAAGCTGGTGTGTCATTTCTGTTCCTACGAAAGAATGGGCTGCGAAAGTATTCCCTGACGTAGCGCCAGAAGAACAAGAAGCAAAGTTATGGGATGCTATTTTCAAAGCTACTCGTGCTGATTTAGAAAATCCTGTAGAAGCATGGAAAGAACATGATGAAACATTACATACAAAAGTGGATTACTTAAACGAAAAGCATTATAAAGCTCTTCACTATACAGGTCCTGGAACAGATTTAACAATCGAGCTTCCAGAAAAACATGTATGGGCTGGTGCTGGTAGCTTAAATGAAAAGAACGTACCATTTATGGCTAATATTCCAACTGAAGAAGTATTTACAATGCCACTTAAAACAGGTGTAAACGGCCAAGTTTCTAGTACAAAACCGTTAGTATTTGCAGGTAATATTATCGATAATTTCACGTTAACATTTGAAAACGGGCGTATCGTAGACTATAAAGCTGAAGCTGGTGAAGAAGCTTTAAAACATTTAGTAGAAACAGATGAAGGTTCTCACTTCTTAGGAGAAGTAGCTTTAGTACCTCATGACTCACCAATTTCAAACACAAATGTTTTATTCTACAATACACTATTTGACGAAAATGCATCTTGCCACCTTGCAATCGGAAATGCTTATGCATTTAACTTAGTTGGCGGAAAAACAATGTCTAAAGAAGAACTTGCTGAAAACGGCGCAAACGCTAGTATCACACACAACGACTTCATGATTGGGTCAGCTGAGCTTGATATTGACGGTATTACTGCTGATGGCAGACATGAGCCTATCTTCCGTAAAGGTAACTGGGCGTTTTAAATTTATTACCATAAAGAAACACATTGGATAATCCAATGTGTTTCTTTATTTATTTGGTTTCAATTCAAATTTTATCGTTCTATTTTCATGCGTAAACTCCGGTCTATACGTAGCGATATACGTATTTTCTTTCGCTACGTCAAATAGCATGATATCTTGAATTTTTTCATCTGGTGCTAACTTTTTACTAATAAAGCTATCAGGGTTATTATATTCTTTAAATCTTGTACCTTTCTTATCGGTAATCTCAAATTCATAAAATGCAAAAGGTATTTCCTTTTTACTATTATTTTCTACTTTGAAAATAATCCCCAAAATCTCCTCTTTCTTTTTATTCTCATCATAATCCGGATATCCTAATTTAACTGAATCGATAGTTACTTGCAAACCATCTACGTCTACTGTCTCCCCTATTTTATACACTTTATCT
This sequence comes from Bacillus cereus group sp. BfR-BA-01356, assembly GCF_022663635.1. Classification (NCBI taxonomy): domain Bacteria; kingdom Bacillati; phylum Bacillota; class Bacilli; order Caryophanales; family Bacillaceae; genus Bacillus; species Bacillus cereus group sp. BfR-BA-01356. Next base: position 39,229 of record NZ_JAKUFX010000017.1, read on the forward strand.
TGAACATCTTCTTGTTTACTTTCATTACTATCTTTAGTCTCAGTGCAAGCACTTAAACTAAAAGCTATGCCAAAAATTAAAACAATTTGACTTACCTTTTTTAACATACTCTTTCCTCCACATAAGACAATATTTCATATGTATCATAACAAAACGCTTTACTCTTTCTTGTCATATTTTGTCGTATTAATTGCTAACTGCACAAATAGAAAAAAGCTATCTTCTACAAAAGATAGCTTTCATGATGCCGATGAAACCTTAAGTCCAATGACACCCAAAACAATAAAAAGAATACAAAATGCTTGAAATAAACTAATATGCTCTTTAAAAAAGTACACACTAATGATTGTAATAAGTAATGTTCCAACGCCAGACCAAATAGCATAAGCAATACTTAAATGGATCTTTTTCACAACGATGGCGAACACGCTGAAACAAATTCCATAAAACACGAAAATCAGTACACTTGGAACGAGCTTTGTTAAACCATTTGATAGTTTCATCGCAATTGTTCCAGCTACTTCAAAAATAATTGTAACAAGTAATAATAGCCAATATACCATACTAGAATCTCCTTCTCTGTTACCTTATAGAGATTCTAGTATACTACTTATAGTCCCAATGAAATATATTTAATTTCTAAATATTCCTCGATGCCGAAATGTCCTCCTTCACGACCGATACCACTTTCTTTAAATCCACCAAATGGTGCTTGTGCAACTGATGGAAGACCATCGTTTAGACCGATAATACCGTACTCTAACGCTTCACTAATTTGGAATGCTTGGCTAATGTCTTTCGTGAAAATATACGCAGCTAAACCGTATGGTGTATTGTTTGCACGCTCGATTACTTCATCAACTGTTTTAAATTTCGCAACTGGTGCCACTGGCCCAAATGTTTCTTCATTCATACAAAGCATCGTATCATTTGCCAACCCAATTACAGTCGGTTGAATGAAATGTCCCTCTAACTCTACGACCTTTTGACCACCATATAAAACTGTTCCACCTTTTTGAATAGCATCTTCAATATGTTCTTGTACTTTTGAAACTGCATTCTCATCAATAAGTGGCCCGACAGTCGTTCCGTCACCGAAACCGTCTCCTACTTTCAACTGCCCTACTGCCTTTTGGAACTTCTCTACAAATACTTCGTATACTTCTTCTTGAACGAATACTCGGTTTGTACATATACACGTTTGTCCTGCATTACGGAATTTCGAACCAATCACCGCTTCTACTGCTTTATCTAAATCTGCATCATTCATTACGATAAACGGAGCGTGTCCCCCTAACTCAAGCGAAACTTTTTTCATCGTTTGCGCCGCACTAGCCATTAACTCTTTCCCGATTTCCGTTGACCCTGTAAAGGACACTTTTCGAACGCGACCATCTTCCATCCATGTATCAGCAATTGCTTTTGCACTACCTGTTACGATATTGATTACGCCCTTTGGAATATCTGCTTCATGGGCTAATTCAGCTAATTTCAATGCAGTTAATGGCGTTTGACTTGCCGGTTTCACAACGGCTGTACAGCCTGCTGCAAGCGCTGGGGCTACCTTTCTCGTAATCATAGCAGCTGGGAAGTTCCAAGGTGTAATAGCTGCCATAACGCCAACTGGTTGCTTCATAACTAAAATGCGCTTATTCGGATGAGCAGCAGGAATCATTTCACCATATACGCGTTTCCCCTCTTCTGCATACCATTCAACAAAACTGTTTGCATAATTTACTTCACCAAGCGCTTCTGCAAACGGCTTTCCTTGTTCCTTCGTCATAATCGCTGCGATCTCTTCTTTATTTTCATCAATAAGCGTAAACCACTTTTTTAACTTCGTGGCACGATCTGCTGCCGTTAACTTAGACCACGTTTTAAAAGCTTCATGTGCAGCATCAACAGCTTGCTTTGCCTCTGTTACTCCGCCTTTTGGTACAGTTGCAAATATTTCCTTCGTCGCAGGATTATTTACTTCAATTTGTTCTTGTAGTGTAATCCACTCACCATTTATATACATCGCCTTTTTATCTATACTTACGAAAGTCGCCTTTTTATCCAATGTTTTCTTCCTCCTCTATGAACTTCTTAATTTTTCTAGTAGCAGCAGATTGACTAATTTGCAAAAACTCAGCCACTTTATAACTTGATCCATACGTTTTATACGCTTTAAGAATTATATTTCTCTCTACCTCTTCCAGCATTTTATAAAGGCTTTGCCCCGATTGTTCAACTGCAGCCTCTTGCATAGAGAGTGGCAAATCCTCTACCGTTACAACATCATCAACAGTAATAACAATTCTCTCAATTACATTCTCTATTTCTCTATTGTTCCCTTCCCACTGATATCCAACAAACATTTGTAACGTACTCGGCGCTAGTTTCACATCACGTCCGTACTTTTTATTAAAGTGCTGCAAGTAATGATAAATAAGCGGCAAAATATCTTCTGTTCTTTCCCTAAGCGGGGGAATTGCAATTGGAATGACATTCAAACGATAGTATAAATCTTTCCGAAATGTTCCTTGTTTCACCATCTCGCTTAAATCTCTATTTGTTGCCGCCACAATTCGAACATCCACTTTTTTTAATTCTCTTCCGCCTATAGGACGAAATGTTTTTTCTTGCAATACTTGCAAAAGCTTCGCTTGAATTTCAAGCGGCATTTCACCGATTTCATCTAAAAAAAGAGTTCCTTTATGCGCGGATTCTAATAGTCCCTTTTTCCCTTCACGATTCGCACCTGTAAAAGATCCACCTGAATATCCAAAAAGCTCCGATTCAATTAAATTAGTTGGCAATGCCGCACAATTAATTTCATAGAAACTTTCATACTTACGGTGACTCACTTCATGTAAATGGCGTACTAATCGACTTTTTCCTACTCCAGTCTCGCCTAAAACGAGAACAGTACTATCCACTACAGATACTTTTTTGATTGTATCGACTATTTTTTGCATAGCTAGACTTTTAAAAATAAGTCCTTCATGCTCATATGTTTCTCTTAATTCTTTTTTATATGTTTTTAGCTGATTATCCATTTCCTCTACCTTTTGACGTAATTGATAGAGTTCAGTAAGGTCGCGAGAATAACTAATCACTCTTCTTAAATTTCCCTCATCATCAAAAACAGGCCTTGTACGAACGTGTAAATACTCTCCTGATTTTGTAGTTTGAACGAGTTCAATTGGCCTCTTTTTTTCAATCACTTCTAATGTCGCTGATGGATAAAAGATTCCATCCTTTTGTAGTTCTTTTACATGCTTACCAACTAACTCTTCTGCAGCTAGTTGGTAGTGCCTTTCACATGTACTATTTACACGTACAACGATCCCTTGCTCATCTGTAACAAAAATTTCGTCAAACGCATATTCAAATACATCTTTTAAATCCATTAACACTCGTTCCTTTTCTGCAACCATCCTAGCCACCCCTAACTTCAAATCCATCGATCCACTTCACTACCTTTATTATAAAGTGAATTTTCTGCATTTAACATAGAGTCAGCTAGAATGTTTGCTATTTATACTTCAGTTTTTAAACGCGAGCGATGTTTGTTTGCTCATAGCAAGCTTGCAACGATTCTTCAATTATTGTTAAACCTTCTTCAAGTTGCTCATCTGTAATAACTAAAGGCATTAACACACGGATAACATTTCCATATGTCCCTGCTGATAATAACAGTAACCCACGCTTATTTGCTTCTGCACATAGATTAGCCGTTAACGTTTTGTCAGGTGCTTTCGTCTTACGATCTTGAACGACCTCAAATGCACACATTGCGCCTAACCCACGCACATCACCGATGCAATGATATTTATTTTTCATCTCTTCGAATCGGTTCATTACGACTTTTCCTAATTCTATCGCTCTATCATTTAATTTCTCATTTTCTATTACATCGAGAACAGCTAATGCAGCCGCACATCCTAATGGACTTCCTGCATACGTTCCACCAAGTTCACCTGGTGCAGACTCATTCATAATTTCTTTACGTCCAATGACACCACTTATCGGTACACCAGCACCTAATGATTTAGACACTGTAATTAAATCTGGAACGACATCATAGTGATCAATTGCAAAATATTTTCCTGTACGACTAAAGCCTGTTTGTATTTCATCCGCTACAAATAAGATGCCGTTCTCTGAACAAATGCGGCGTACTTCTTGAACAAATTTCTTACTTGGGACGATAAATCCACCTTCCCCTTGAACAGGTTCCATTACAACAGCTGCAATTGTTTCTGGTGCTACTTCCGATATGAAGAAGTTCTTAAACTCTTCAATAATAAAATCATCATACTGCTCTTCCGTTAATCCCTCTGGGCGACGGTATTCGTATGGAAATGGCGCTTTATATACTTCTGGAGCAAAGGGACCAAACCCAAATTTATATGGCTTCACTTTACTTGTCATCGTCATTGTCATTAATGTACGCCCGTGGAAACCTTTAGAAAATGCGATAATACCAGGTCTCTTCGTATATTTACGAGCGATTTTCACCGCGTTCTCAACTGCTTCTGCACCACTATTTAAAAACAGGACTTGCTTATCGAAACTTCCTGGTGCCAATGCCGCAAGCTTTTCTGCTAATTCAATATATGGCTCATACATCATGACGTTAAATCCAGTATGAATGTATTGATCGACTTGTTTATGGAGCGCTTCTTTAACCGTTGGATGACAATGCCCTACGTTAATTGTCCCGATTGCTCCTGCAAAATCAATGTACTGATTGCCATCAACATCTGTTACAAGAGCACCATTGGCAGATTGTACAAACGTTGGGATGCCGTTACTTACTCCTTTTGGTACTATATTTTGACGGCGTTCTAATAAAGATGCCGCTTTCGGTCCTGGAATTTGTTCATTTACTTTAGCAAATTTTTTTGTGTTCATTGCGTACCCCATCCTTTTCTTTACATTGTTTTCTCTTTTTATTGCAAAATATATGCCAACTTTCTTTTCTAGCATTTATCCTATATTCTTTGTATCCAGGCATAAAAAATAAGTCTATAAAGACTCATTAAGAGTCTTTATAGACTTATTTTCCTTACACATTAGACTTTTCTTTCTCCCAGAAAAACTCACCCGATTGAGAAATAAACTCTCCAACAGAATCTAACACTAAATCAGCAAGTGGTTCTAATGTTGGACGGTCTCCTGTACCAGATAGCACCCCAATTGCATAGCAATCGCCATTTTTAGCTAAATGTAAATCAGTTGGCGTATCTCCAACAACCGCAACCTCACATGATTCTAAATTAAATTTCTCACAAAACACTTCTATAATCTTTTTATCTGGTTTTTGCGCAGGGAATGTATCCGAGGCTATAATATAATCAAAAAAGTTCTCCAACTTATATTGTTTTAAAAATAATTCTGTTGGTGCGAAATCATCCGCCGTGACAACCCCTAATATAAATCCTTTATCTTTTAATGCCTGTAACACTTTCGGTAAGTCTGCTGTCATTTTCATATGCGAACGATGCTCATACATAAGGGAAAATAACTTCTCACTTACCCACTGATGCATCTCTTCTTCTCTAGCAGACTCAATATAATTACAAAGCCCCTTCGCTACATCAAGGCTTGTTCCAGCAGCTATTGCACTCCTTGGATTAACAAATGCTCCCTCTACACCAATCTCTTCTAATAAGGTCTGCCGCATTGTACTTGGTAAATGATATAAACTTATACATTCAGCTACAAGTTCTTCAGCTACTTTTATCCATATTGAATGAAAATCCATTAATGTCCCATCTTTATCAAATAATATCGCCTTTACCTTCTCCATAGCACCCTACCTCTCATTTCTTATCTCTTCCAGTGTATCAATAAAGTATGGATGTAAAATAAAAGAATTGTAAAAATACCATAAAAATCAAACTAACTCCCAATTTACAATTCATTTTAACAAAGTAAAAAAGGATGCCTTTACAGGGCATCCTCTTGATGTTCAGGAACAAATAGTTCTAAACAATGATATATATTTTCGAATTCCATCGGTGCATCTCCACCATACTCACCATCTAAATTAATCATTAGTTTATCTGGTGAATGTACTTTAATTCGGTTCGCTTGTGTATATAACACTTTTGGATTATTAATATGTTCACCACGTTGTGCTTGTGTTGCTGCTTTAATTAAATCAGCGATAGAACCTTTTTTCAGTACTAATAGGTCAAATAACCCATCGTTAATAGATGCATACGGTGCTACCTTTTCAAATCCACCTACTGAACGAGTATTCGTAATTAAAAACATCGTAATTTCTTCTTGTAGTAACTTTCCATCATACTCAATTTCAACATATGTCGGATGCAATGATGGTAACATCTCGATACCTTTTAGGTAATAAGCAAGCTGCCCTAATACTGTCTTTAACTTACTCGGTACTTCGTATGTTAATTCTGTAATACGACCGCCACCAGCGATGTTAATAAAATATGTATCGTTCGCTCTACCAAGGTCTAATGGCACTGTTTTTCCTTCGCAAATAATATCTGCTGCCTCTTCAATAGAACGAGGTACACCAATTGCACGTGCAAAGTCATTTGTCGTTCCAACTGGAATAATTCCAAATTTCGGACGGAATTCATGCCCAACTAAACCGTTTACTACTTCATTTAATGTACCGTCTCCACCAGCTGCAATAACAACATCAAACTTACGATCCGCAGCTTGCCTCGCCGCCACAGTAGCGTCTCCAGGACCCGTTGTCGCATGACAAGATGTCTCATAGCCAGCTTGTTCTAATTTTTGTAATACTTCTGGTAAGCTCTTCTTAAATAGCTCACGCCCAGAAGTAGGATTATAAATAATTCTTGCTCGCTTCATCATTTATTAGCACAGGAAATTTCTTTATGTATCGAAAAAGAACATACTGAACTTCTATTCAGTATTCCCATGCCTACCTCCTCTCATCTTGCTATCCTTCTTTTATCCCGCTCAAACAGGCAGTAAGAACCCGATTCGTGTAGTCCATCAAAAGTAAATATTCATTTCAATGGTTTTTTATTTGACTCCAAAATTTATCCCGCTATTTGCGGGCAGTAAATGCCCGATTGGTGAGGGCTAATAATCAGCTTTGGATGAACCTCCCACTGATTAAAGTTTCACTTTATTTCTATCCATTCTTCCATAAAAATTTACATATAACGAATAATAACTATCTATTATTTCATGAGATGAAAAAAACCTCTATGTTTAGATTTATCATTATTCCCACCTTTTTGCAACTATCATACCATAGTTGCTATACAAACATTTTTCCACTTTTGACAGTTAATCAAACGTTTGTTTAAACGATTTTGTCTCATTTAAACAAACGTTTGATTAACCTAGAAAAACACCCATGTACGGGTGTTTTTCTGCTTAATCTTTAAAAGTCATTACTATTATCGCTTATTAATCTCTTCAAGTAAGATTTTGTTAACAAGCGGTGGATTTGCTTGTCCTTTTGTAGCTTTCATAATTTGACCAACTAAGAAGCCAATTGCACGGTCTTTACCGTTTTTAAAGTCTTCGATAGATTGCTCATTATTATCAAGAATTTCTGTTACAACTTTACGAAGTGTACCCTCGTCAGAAATTTGAACAAGACCTTTCGCTTTAACGATTTCTTCTGGGTCTCCACCTTTTTCAATTAATTCATTAAATACTTTCTTCGCGATTTTAGAAGAAATTGTACCTTTTTCAATTAATTGAACCATTTTAGATAAACCAGCAGGCGTTAATGCAACGTCTTTTAATTCTTTTTGTTGTTTGTTTAAGTATGCAAGTACTTCACCCATTAACCAGTTCGATGTTAATTTCGCATCAGCACCGTCTGCAACAGTTGCTTCAAAGAAATCAGACATCTCTTTCGTTAATGTTAACACGTGTGCATCATAAGCTGGTAAGCCTAGTTCTGCAACGTAGCGAGCTTTACGTGCATCTGGAAGTTCTGGAATAGAAGCTCGAACTGCTTCTTTCCACTCATCATCAATGTAAAGTTCAACTAAGTCTGGCTCCGGGAAGTAACGGTAATCGTCAGATCCTTCTTTCACACGCATTAAGATTGTTTTCTTCGTTGCTTCATCATAACGACGTGTTTCTTGTTGGATGATACCACCAGATAACAGTTCTTTTTCTTGGCGCACTTGCTCATGCTCAAGACCTTTTTGTACGTAAGTGAATGAGTTTAAGTTTTTCAGTTCCGCTTTTGTACCGAACTTCTCTTGTCCAACTGGACGAAGAGAAATGTTCGCATCACAACGTAAGGAACCTTCTTCCATCTTACAATCAGATACACCAGTGTATTGAATGATTGATTTTAACTTCTCTAAGTATGCATATGCTTCTTCTGGCGTACGCATATCTGGCTCAGATACGATCTCGATTAAAGGCATACCTTGACGGTTGTAGTCTACTAATGAACCATCAGCTGTATGCGTTGATTTACCAGCATCTTCTTCTAAATGAAGACGTGTAATACCGATACGTTTCTTTTTACCGTCTACTTCGATTTCAATCCAACCATTTTCACCAATTGGCTTATCAAATTGAGAGATTTGGTAAGCTTTCGGGTTATCTGGATAGAAATAGTTTTTACGGTCAAACTTCGTTTCCGTTGCGATTTCACAGTTTAATGCCATTGCAGCTTTCATCGCAAAGTTAACTGCTTCTTTATTTAAAGTAGGAAGTACCCCTGGGTATCCTAAGTCAATTACACTTGTTTGTGTATTTGGCTCCGCTCCGAATTCTGTTGGACTCGCAGAGAAAATTTTCGAATTTGTTTTTAACTCAACGTGAACTTCTAAACCAATAATTGTTTCTAAATTCATCTATGCTCGCCTCCTTACAGACTTGCTTTTTTTGTATGATAGTCTGTTGCTTGCTCAAACGCATGTGCAACGCGGTAAATTGTCGCTTCATCGAAGTGTTTACCAATGATTTGTAGACCAAGTGGCATGTTGTTAGCACCGAATCCACATGGAACTGAAATCGCTGGAACACCCGCTAAGTTTACTGGGATTGTTAAAATGTCATTTGCATACATTGTCATTGGATCGTCAACTTTTTCTCCCACTTTAAATGCCGGAGTTGGTGTTGTTGGTCCAATAATAACATCATAGTTAGCAAATACGTTTTCAAAGTCGTTCTTAATTAATGTACGTACTTGTTGTGCTTTTTTGTAATATGCATCATAGTAACCAGAGCTAAGAGCAAATGTACCAAGCATAATACGACGTTTAACTTCATCACCGAAACCTTCACTACGTGTGTTTTTGTAAAGATCTAATAAGTTATTTACATTATCAGAACGAACACCGTAACGCACGCCATCAAAGCGTGAAAGGTTAGCAGATGCTTCAGAAGAAGATAGTAAGTAATACGTTGCTAGAGCGTATTTAGAGTGTGGAAGAGATACTTCCTCCCAAGTTGCGCCCATACCTTCTAATACTTTTAAAGCAGCTAGTACTGACTCACGAGCTTCTTCGCCAACACCTTCGCCTAAGTATTCTTTCGGTACAGCAATGCGTAAACCTTTAACATCGCCTGTTAAACCAGCTAAATAGTTTCCAACTTCAACATTTGCAGAAGTTGCATCCATGCGGTCAATACCTGAAATAGCTTGTAATAAGTATGCATTGTCTTCTACTGTACGTGTAATCGGTCCGATTTGGTCAAGTGAAGATGCGAATGCTACTAATCCGTAACGAGATACGCGTCCGTAAGTTGGTTTTAAACCTACAACACCGCAATATGCAGCTGGCTGACGGATAGAACCACCCGTATCAGAACCTAGAGAGAATAGTACTTCTCCTGCTGCTACAGCTGCTGCAGAACCACCACTAGATCCGCCTGGAACGTAATCTAAGTTCCATGGGTTTTTCGTAGCGTAGAATCCTGAGTTTTCATTTGAAGAACCCATTGCGAACTCGTCCATGTTTAATTTACCGATTGTAATTGTGTCAGCAGCTTTTAGCTTTTGCACAACTGTCGCATCATAAATTGGATCGAAGTTTGCTAACATTTTGCTCGCACAAGTTGTACGAAGACCGTTAGTTACAATGTTATCTTTTACACCAATTGGCATACCGAATAATAAACCATTATCTTCAGCGCCGATTTTTGCATCTAATTCTTTCGCTTTTGCGCGTGCATTTTCTTCATCTAATTTAAGAAAAGCTTTTACGTTATCTTCAACATCCGCAATACGTTTGTAAGATTCTTCTACTAAATCCGTAACGGAAATTTCTTTGTTGTTTAACTTCTTATGTAACTCTGATACTGAATGATCAAATAATGACATCGAAATTCCCCTCCTCTATTCTAATACTGCTGGAACACGGATTTGATTATCTTTGTGATCCGGTGCATTTTTTAATACTTCTTCAACTGGTAAACCTTTTTCTGGTACATCTTCACGCATAACATTTTTCATAGTTAATACATGAGTTGTTGGTTTTACATCTGTTGTATCTAATTCATTTAACTGTTCTGCAAATGTAACAATTGCATCTAGTTGTTTTTGAAATTTTTCTGCTTCTTGATCAGTAATTGCAAGACGTGCTAAATGTGCTACGTGCTTTACATTCTCAACGGAAATTCTTGACACGGCTAGGCCACCTCCATAATATATCGTTCAATCTACAATACTATTGATGATACCAAATTTTCAGTACTTCAAGCAAGTCAACACAGAGTACTTACGCCATTTTTACATAAAAAAAGAAAGGCAAATGCCTTTCTTTACAATTTACTCTTTATCTAACGGTTTATTTTTTGGAAATCTCTCGTTATCTTCTTCATTATCACGAATTGTTTTTTGTAATACAAAACAAGACATCGTTAAAAATAATGTTCCAATTAAATAGTATCCTTTTACACTAAGCGTTTCATCTAACGTATAAATCCCAATTAGCATACCTGAAAGCGCACAAACAAATGAAGTCCATGCTAAAAATGTGAACGCTTGCGTATTACGTCTTCTCATCGTTCTCCCCCTCGTTAGCTGTATACCCATTATAGATAAGTATATTTACCATGATGGATCTTTATGTAAATTCTAGTTTTATATTTATAAATCTATCATAAAAGAATACTATTTTAAAGAAAGTTTTCTGTCTAATCTGAAAAAACAATTAAAATCATTGACAATTTTTTCTATTCTACATAAAATAAAAATAAATATTACGAACCTCGAAATATACGGGAGTGGAATTAATTGTTGCAATATGAACATTTTTTAGACTTACTGCTAGATAACGCCAAGAAACTTTTCTATCCTGAAGAATGGGTAAGCCTAGATTTAACACTTTCTAAAACAGAAGTATTTTGTTTACTTTGGATGGAACGAAATACAGATATTACAATGACGAAAATTGCTGACCTTCTTGATATACCGATGAGTACAACGACGGGCGTTGTAAATCGCCTTGTAAAAAAGGGATATATTGAGCGCTACCGTGATGAAAACGACCGACGTATTGTATTAATTCGGTTAACAGAAAACGGCGTAATGCTCGTTCAAGAAGTAAAACAAAATGCAGCCCACTACTTTAGCTTAGTGACAGAAGCATTGTCAGAAGAAGAAAAAGCATTCTTACTACAAATCTTCCAAAAGATTATGAATCACATTGCTACGTCACAGCAAAAAACAGAAGAAAAAGTTTCTACACCTAAAATGAAAAACATTCCGATTGAATAAAACCCTATCTGGGTTTTTATTCAATCATTTACTTCGACACTCGTAATATTCGATATTCGAAACAAAGGAGATATGAATGATGAGAATTATTTTGTATACAGGTAAAGGCGGCGTAGGAAAAACTAGCATTTCAGCAGCAACAGCAATTCAAAGCGCAAAACAAGGATTAAAAACTTTAGTCATGAGTACAGATCCCGCTCATAGTTTAGGAGATTCATTTGGTATAAAGCTATCTTCTGAGCCATTAGAAATTCGTGAAAATTTGTGGGCACAAGAAATTAATACGATTTATGAGATGGAAAAAGGATGGGGAAAATTACAGAAATATATTACACTACTCTTCACTTCCAAAGCAGCCGATGATATTACAACAGAAGAATTAACGATGTTTCCTGGTATGGAAGATTTAATTAGCTTACCTCGCGTACTCGATTATTATAAACAAAACACATATGATGTTATCATTATTGATTGTGCTCCAACAGGAGAAACATTAGCAATGCTAAGCTTTCCAGACATGCTCGGCTGGTGGATGGAAAAATTGTTTCCTATTAAAAGAAAAGTTTTAAAAGTCGTTCGTCCTGTAGCTCAACCACTCCTTGGTGTCCCTCTTCCAACCGATGATATTATGGACGAATTAACAAATACACTTGAACAGCTCGGAGAAATGAGAGATATTTTATCAAACCGAGAAGTAACAAGTATCCGCATCGTTGTAAATCCTGAAAAAATGGTCATTAAAGAAGCTCAGCGTAGCTTTACTTATTTAAATTTATACGATTATAACGTAGATGCCATTATGATTAATCGCGTCATCCCTAACACTGTCACCGATCCTTATTTTCAGGCATGGAAAGATACACAGAAGAAATATAAAACATTAATTCAAGATAGTTTTGATCCACTTCCTATTTACGAAGCTCCAATGTTTGAACAAGAAGTTGTTGGTTTACCTATGTTAGAGCGTGTAGGAGATGCTTTATTTAAAACTGATCATTGTCCTACTGAAGTGAAATTTAACGGCCGCACACAATATGTAAGAAAAGATGGCGATGATTATATTTTCATTCTTTCTATTCCCTTCTCAAACAAAAGTGAACTTTCATTAAATCAAAAAGGTGATGAGCTAATTATTCGAGCTGGCTCTGTGAAACGAAATATTACATTGCCAAAAACGTTAACACACCTTTCTATTCAAGGGGCAAAATTTGAAGAAGATATACTAAACATTCGGTTTGGAGGTGTAGTGCATGCATGAGGAACTACTACGAAGGGTAATTCGTACAAAAGTAAAAGTCGGGATGCATATATTAGAAGAGCTACCTAATCCAATCCAGCAATCAGCTAAGCAAATATTAAATATTTTGCAAGAGGAGCTAGCTGCTTATCCGAAAGAACGAGATCATCATGAAGTTAATTTAAAAAATATCATAATTGAATAACTATCTCTGTATAGAGGGCCTTTTTTAGGCTTTCTATACTTTATTGGAGTGATGTAAGTTGATGAAAAAGCATTCCACTACTATACTCTGGATCATTCCCTTATTATTTTTCATTCATAACCTTGAAGAAGCTTTCCAAATGCCACAATATCTTGCTAATCAATTTTCAATCCGTCTTATAACTAGCCAACAATTTTTCATTGCCATTTCCGTATTAACAATCTTTGTATTACTTATCGTCTTTCTATATCAACTTAACTTCTTGTCTTCTATATGCTGGATTATTTTTATACAAGGGGCCATCTTCTTTAACTCTGTTCAACATATTATTTTGTTTTTCATTTATCGCTCCTATAACCCCGGCGTAATATCAGCATTTTTCATTACTCTCTTTTCTATTTTCTTTTTTTTATCCAAAAAACACTTAATTCATCAAAAGCAATTCGTAATTACACTCCTTTTCAGCTTATTTTCTTATCCCATTATAATTTGGATTACCTTACTGTTCGCTAGCTATTTTCATTTATAAAAAAAGACCAGGAAAACTCCTGGTCCATTACTCTACTTAACAAACATTGGATTCTACGTTATACAAAATTGGAAGGTACAGAATTAGGGTTTGTTTGTTAAGTTTATATGTTGAACGAACTAACAGCGGAGGGGTTCCTTCTGTTAGTCCATTAAACCCAATAATTATTTTACGATTTTTTCAAGCTCCTCAAGTGAAAGATCTACTGAAATTGAACCATCATTTGTTTCTTTCTTAATTGCATCTGTTACTTCTTTTGAATGGTATAATTCAATTACTTTTTTCAGTGTTGGATCATCTTTATCTTTCGTACGAGCTGCGAAAATATTAATATAAGGCTTCGCATTTTCATTCTTTGGATCTTCTAAGAAAATAGGATCCTTCGCTGGATCTAATCCAGCTTGACCAGCAACACCGTTATTAATAACTGATGCCGCTACATCTTTTAACACACGAGGTGTTTGCTGTGCGATAACCGGTGTAATTTTTAATTTCTTCGGATTTTCAGCAATACCACTTGGATCTCCAAATAGACCAAAATCCTTTTTCAGCTTTAATAATCCAGCTGCATCAAGAAGTTTTAATGCACGTGCTTGGTTCGTTGGATCGTTTGGAATTGCAATTTCTGAACCATCTGGGATTTCATTTGATTTCTTATATTTTTCAGAGTATAAACCCATTGGTGCAATTTGTGTTGTACCAACAGCTGTAATATCTAACTTATGTTCCTTTTTAAATTGCTCTAAGAACGCAATATGCTGGAATGAGTTTAGTTCAATATCTCCATCAGCTAACGCTTTATTTGGCGTTGTGTAATCAGAGAACTCAATCAGTTTAACTTTAATCCCTTCTTTTTCAGCTTTTCCCTTTACAATTTCCCAAGCGTTTCCATCCGTTCCAGTTACACCAATGCGAACTGTTTTCTCTTTTGCTCCTGCACCCGTGTCTCCACTTGAGCAGCCGCTTAATGCTGAGACTCCTACAATCGCTGATAATGCAAATGCTAAAATTTTCTTCATTTTCTTTTCCTCTCTTCCTTTTTATGATCTGCGTAACAAGACTTTCGCAAAGTAATTTCCTAAATTTTGAGCTATCTGTACGAGAATAATAAGTAACACGACCGTTACGAACATAACTGATGTATCAAAACGTTGATAACCATATGTCATTGCTAAATCACCAAGACCGCCACCACCGACAAGCCCAGCAACTGCAGAAAATTCAATTAAACTAACTGTCATAAATGTGACACCTAAGATTAATGGCGCTAACGCTTCTGGTACAAGGATTTCAAAAACGATTCTAATTGGCGAGGCGCCCATTGCTTGTGCTGCCTCAATTACTCCTTTCGGAACGGAAACAAGGTTTGTTTCAACCATTCTAGCAATACCAATTGATGCGACTAACGTCATCGGGAAAATTGCCGCTGCTGTTCCAATCGTCGTTCCGATAACACTTCTCGTTAGTGGACTTAAAGCTACTAAAAAGATAATGAATGGTACCGGACGAATTGTATTAATTATGATGTTAAGAATAGAAAAGACCCATTTATTTTCTAAAAAGTTTCCTTTTCTCGTTATATATAAAAGTAAACCTAGAGGTATACCAAGAATTGTAGCTAATATAAGGGTTACAATTACCATTAAGAGGGTATCCCCCGTCGCATCTAGTATGCGCGGCCAAAATATACTCCAATCAACTCGCATGAGCTTCTACCTCCTTCAGCTGCACTTGCAGTCTTAGATGTTGTAATGCTTTTTGAATTTCCCTCTGCTCCCCTTGCAACTCTACAAGAAGATTTCCAAATAGCACATTTTGAAGTTCAATAATATTTCCGTACAGTACATTTACATCGACGTTATAGTTTTTTGCGATATATGATAGTACCGGCTGTCCTGTCTCCTCACCAGTAAATGTTAGACGATAAATTTGACCACCATTTTGAATTTTCGCTAGAACACTTTCCGGTAAATGATCATTAATGACAGAACGTACAAAGTTTTGAGTCGTCTTTGTTTTTGGTTGCGTGAAAACATCAAACAGTTTTCCTTCTTCAATAACTTTTCCCTTCTCCATTACAGCTACACGGTGACAAATTTCTTTCACAACATGCATTTCATGTGTAATAAGAAGAATTGTTAAATTGTATTCTCTATTTACTTTCTTTAATAAGTTTAGAATTTCTGTCGTTGTTTCTGGATCTAAGGCTGATGTTGCCTCATCACATATAAGAATATCTGGCGATGTCGCAAGTGCTCTAGCAATGCCTACACGTTGCTTTTGTCCACCTGATAGCTGCTCTGGGTAATAGTTTGCTTTATCTTCTAACCCTACAAACTTCAGCAGTTCATTTACTCTTTCTTTTATCTCATTCTTTGGTACTTTCGCTAACTTTAATGGATAAGCAATATTTCCAAATACTGTTCTTGAATTAAATAAATTAAAACTTTGAAAGATCATTCCGATTCTTTGTCTTAGTTTACGTAATTCTTTCGTCGATAATGATGTAATATCTTTATCATCTATTGAAATCGTTCCTGCCGTCGGTCTCTCTAACATATTTACTAGGCGTAATAACGTACTCTTTCCAGCGCCACTAAAACCGATAATGCCAAAAATTTCGCCTTTCTCAACTGATAATGTTACATCCTCTACCGCATGAACAGATTGCCCAGCTGATTCATACACTTTACTTACATTGTTAAAAGAAATCATTTTTTCCCCTCCTATATGCTGTAAAAACTTGAAGTAGAGCTTTCGAGGTAAAATAAAAAGTGCTCTCCTTCTTATCAACCATAAAGATAAGAAGGAGAGCACTTATATGTACTCGTTCACATCTTCTCATCTTCCAAGCCTTTATATGGCTTGCTGGAGTTAGCACGGTATTAAAAAAACCCGTTGCTGAGGTATCGTAGGGCCAGTCCCTCCACCTCTCTGGATAAGAATGTATCGATTTAATTGTCGTTTAATTAATTCTCATTATAGAACTCAGAATAATAAGGGTCAATACATTTTTTAGAAAAACATTAATTATTCCTTTATTAAAATTTTCAGATGAAAATTCATGAGAAAATAGTAACTTTCAAGGTTATTTAAAATTCTTCTTCCTCATATTTTTAAACAGGAGAATCCTCTCTACGAATTGAATAAATTTATTTGAATATGAAACTCGGAGGAAGATAAATATATGAAAACAGCTCTTTTACTCGTCGATATTCAAAACGATTATTTTCCAAATGGAAAGATGGAATTGCGTAATCCAGTAGAAGCAAGCGAATATGCTAATCAGTTATTACAACACTTTAGAACAAACAGCGAACCTATTCTTCATATCCAACACGTAGCTATAAAAGATGACGCTACTTTTTTCCTACCTAATACAGAAGGTGTACATATTCACGAAAGCGTACGTCCACTTAGAGAAGAAACAGTTATAGTCAAACATTATCCAAATAGCTTCCGAGAAACTAATCTTCTAGAGCAATTAAAACGTTTAAATATTGAACATGTCGTTGTATGTGGGATGATGACTCATATGTGTATCGATGCTACAGTAAGGGCTGCATTCGATTTTGGCTTTCAATGTACCGTTATACATGATGCTTGTGCTACAAAAGACCTGTCTTTTAAGAACGCTACTATACCAGCTGTTTACATTCACAATACAATTTTAGCTAGTTTAAATGGCGTATATGCAAATGTAATAAGCACGCAAGAATTTTTAGCTACATAAAAAAACACTCCTTTCAGTGAGCAAAACCGAAAGGAGTGTTCCTTGTCGAACCATAGATTTTCTTTCAAATTGTATTATACAGGAAATTCTCAAAATGAATACTAAAAAATATGACTAATAAGTCAACTTTTCTCATCATTTTATTTCTGTTCACATGTTTATCCCGCTATTAATAGGTTTTAGCTCATTCCCTTCGAACGATGGTAATATATAGGATTTCAATTTTAAAAGGAGCTCTTCACATTCTGTGAAGAGCTCCTCTACTATTTCTTATAAAGTTTCAGAAGTAGTTTTTGCTTGCATGTGAAGTGCTAAGTAATCAGGTCCACCAGCTTTAGAGTCTGTACCAGACATGTTAAAGCCACCGAATGGTTGGTAACCTACGATTGCACCAGTACATCCACGGTTGAAGTATAAGTTACCAACGTGGAAGTCTTCGCGTGCTTTTTCAATATGGTCACGGTTGTTAGTAATAACAGCACCTGTTAAACCGTATTCCGTATTATTTGCAATTGCAAGTGCATGATCGAAGTCTTTCGCTTTACAGAATGCTACTACTGGTCCGAAGATTTCTTCTTTCATTAAGCGAGCATCTTCTGCAACGTCAGCAACGATTGTTGGTTGGATGAACCAACCTTTAGAATCGTCTCCTTCGCCACCTGCTAAGATTCTACCTTCTTCTTTACCAATTGCAACATAGCTCATTACTTTATCGAATGCAGCTTGGTCATTAACAGGACCCATGTTTGTACCTAATACTGCTGGGTTAGCAACTGTTAATTCTTTTGTTAATTCAACAGCACGATTTAATACATGATCATATACATCTTCATGGATTACTGCACGAGAACATGCAGAACATTTTTGTCCTGAGAATCCGAATGCTGATGCAACGATAGACTTAGCTGCTAATTCAAGATCTGCTTCTTTATCAACAACGATTGTATCTTTACCGCCCATTTCAGCGATAACGCGTTTTAACCAAATTTGTCCTGGGTTTACTTTCGCTGCACGCTCATAGATGCGGATACCTACATCACGAGATCCCGTGAAGCTTACGAAACGTGTACGAGGATGATCTACTAAGTAGTCACCAACTTCAGAACCGTTACCTGGAACGAAGTTTACTACGCCAGCTGGTAAGCCAGCTTCTTCTAATACTTCCATAAATTTCGCTGCTACTACAGGAGTTGTACTAGCTGGTTTTAGTAATACTGTGTTACCAGAAACTAAAGCAGCTGTTGTCATACCTGCCATAATTGCGAATGGGAAGTTCCAAGGAGAAATGATAACACCTACTCCTAATGGAATGTAAGAGAAACGATTATATTCAATTGGACGGCTTTCTACTGGAATACCGTCTTTTAATTTTAACATTTGACGACCATAATATTCCATAAAGTCGATTGCTTCTGCTGTATCAGCATCTGCCTCATTCCATGGCTTACCTGCTTCTTTTACAAGAATAGCAGAGAATTCATGTTTTCTGCGACGAACGATTGCTGCAGCACGGAATAAAATGTCTGCACGCATTTCTGGCTTTGATTTTCTCCAAGTTTGGAATGTTTCATCCGCTACTTGCATTGCTTTTTCAGCTAACTCACGGCTTGCTTTTGAAACACGACCAACAAGTTCCTCTTTATTTGCAGGGTTTACAGAAACAATTTTGTCTTCTGTAGTGATTTTTTCTCCCCCAATAATTAATGGATAGTCTTGTCCAAGATAAGATTCTACTTTCTTTAAACCTTCTTCAAACGCTAATTTGTTAGCCTCCACTGAAAAATCTGTAAATGGCTCATGTTTGTATGCTACTACCATTTTTTTTAGCCTCCCCTTAGAAAAACGTTTACATTTTACAACATTATTCTACACGATAATTTAGATTTATTCAAATATTCCTAGACTTATATTTTAAAAATTAATAAATTTTTAAAATATAATAAAAAAAAGAGATTCATACATGCGTATGAATCTACAAAATATGAGTATATTCCAAAACATTTTTCCCGATCAATAATATAGTAACTAATAAAAATAAAGTCCTTACATATCCAACACCTTTTTGAACCGCAAACTTCGATCCAAAATAAGCACCTAAGATCATTGATAATCCCATGATAATACCGTATTCAAAATGAATTATATCTAAAAATAAAAAAGTAATTAAAGATACAATATTACTAACAAAGTTCAAAAGTTTTCCAGATGCTGCCGCTTGAATAAAATCCAAGCCAATTAATAAAAATGCAAAAATTAAAAACGATCCTGTCCCTGGTCCAAAAAATCCATCATAAAATCCTATCATTAAAATAGCAAAGAAAAATATTAATGTTTTTCTTTGCGTCATCTTCTTATAGGTAGACACACTTCCCCAATTCTTTTTTGCAATAATATAAATAGCAATAAATACCAACATCACAAGTACTAATGGGCGTAAAATATCCGGTGGAATAAATTTTACTACTAAAGCACCTGCAACAGCTCCAACAATAGTTAACGGGATTAACTTTCCTACAATTTTAAAATCAACTTTTCCTGATCGAATAAAATACATCGCACTCGTAAACGTCCCCATTGTTGCCGCTAATTTATTCGTTGCAATTGCCGAAGCTGGCGATAAGCCAACAAACATAAGCGCAGGAAGCGAAATTAACCCTCCTCCTCCAACAACGGAATCAATAAAAGCTGCTAAAAAACCGAATGCAATTAATAAAATAATGACTTGAAAACTTAATTCTTCCATGAGCTTTACCCCTTACCCCTATTTTTTACAACATTTTAAATTATAACAAAATTACATAAGAAAAAAAGCTGTTCCATAGAGGAACAGCCTTCATATTTAATCTAAAATCTTCACAAGTGGTTCATCTTGTTTTGCTTCACGTATAATAATAGCTTCTGGGCGTTCTACAGATTTAATCGTTACTTGTACTTTCATATAATTCGGGAAGTATTCCATAACAAGCCCTGCCACATATTGTGTAAAACCAACTATTTCAGCTTTTCCATTAAACTGGACAGGAATATCAAGCTTCATTTCTCTTAATTCATCATCTCTATACATACCAGTACCAATAACAGCTGTATAGTCGCCTTGGAAATAATCGCTTAGTTTTGCCTTAAAGTTGGATACTCTTGCAAGGTCTTCACGTTTATTATCTGTTTTCGCTTGCTCTGATGGGAACAAATAATATTTTTCATTAATTTGTTGCCAATCTTCAACCGTTTCACTACCTTTTTCGGCATTTGCATAAGAAACAAAGTTACCTGGCACGAGCGAAGACTTTGGAGCTTGACGATAAATCGCAAATGTTATTGGAATATTTTTGGTTTCAGGTTCTTTTTGATGTATGACTTTCAAAATTTCTTGCGCCATTTTTTTCCCTTCAGCTAACATCTTTTCATCCGGGATTGCAGCTTCACGTGGATAACCATGCTCTTCGTTAAAATATTGAACAGAATTCATTGCTAATCCAACTACCATACCAACGCGTTCCTCGCCGTTATCGCCTTTTTTCACATAATAATCATGCTCTAAAATATTTGAAATATATATTGGATTTTTTTTATTTTTCACTTCTAGTGATTCGGATCCTGTTCCTAATGCAGGGTTTAATCCTATATTAGGAAATTTAACTGCATCTTTTTTTAATTTGTCCTCTAGTTCCTTTTGTTCAGCATCTGTACGTTTTCTTTTAACAAGCATCTGTATAGTTTGAGTATCTAGAGCTTTTCCGCCTTTTAAAAAATTATCTTTCGTACTAAATGATTCTTTTGCAATTCGCATTAACCCTGTTTCAAATTCATCTATATCAAGACGACTATTTAACCCTTGCACCACTAAACCACGTGCATTTCCACCATCAAATGGAATAGTCGTCTTATAATATTCATCCGAAATAGCGTATTTTGGAACAACTGATTGTTCTTTTGCTTTCCCCGATTTCTCAGCCACTTTTTCATCTTTGTCGGCACCTGCACTACACCCACTTACAAGTAGGCCAAGGCTTAATACCGCTAATGCTATTTTTTTCATGGTAAGTTTGCACCTCTTACTTATTTAGCTCTTGTAAGAACCTCTCTTCATTCCAAACCTCAACATTATGTTTCTCCGCTTGTGCTAATTTCGAACCAGCCGCTTCACCTGCAACAACTAAATCCGTACTCTTACTAACACTTCCCGTTACTTTTCCACCTAATGCCTCAATCTTCTTCTTCGCTTCACTTCGCCCCATAACTTCTAGCTTACCTGTTAAAACAACCGTTTTTCCTGCGAAGTAAGATTCAACATTTTGTAAATCTGCAATTTTTATACCTTTGTATGTCATATTCACGCCATACTCTTTAAACTGCTGTAATAACTCTAATACATCTTCATTATCAAAATATGTCACAACAGATTGAGCCATTTTTTCGCCAATTTCATTAATTGCTTTTAGTTCTTCTTCCGTTGCTTTTACAAGCTCATCCATCGTTTCAAAGTGCTCTGCAAATGTACGTGCTGCTTTCGCTCCAACGTGGCGAATTCCAAGACCAAATAATAATCGCTCTAACGAGTTTTCTTTAGAATTTTCAATTGCTTGTATTAAGTTTGTTGCTGATTTTTCACCAAAACGTTCTAACTGTAATAATTGCTCTTTCGTCAATGCATATAAATCAGCAAATGTACGAATGTAATCAGCATCAAAGAGTTGTGTAATGACACGTTCTCCAAGTCCATCAATATTCATTGCATTTCTTGAAACGAAATGGATTAACCCTTCTCGAATTTGAGCAGGACAAGTTGGATTTATACAACGAAGTGCTACTTCTTCTTCTAAACGAACAAGTTCACTCTCACATGCTGGACAATGAGTTGGCATGCGGTATTCTTCTTCCTCACCAGTACGCTTATCAAAAATAACGTTCACAACTTCAGGAATAATATCTCCAGCCTTCTTCACAACAACGTAGTCACCAATTCGAATGTCTTTTTCACGAATTAAATCCTCGTTATGTAAAGAAGCACGACGAACAATCGTACCAGCAACTCTCACTGGCTCTAGTTCTGCAGTCGGTGTTACAACTCCTGTTCGGCCAACACTTAATTCAATGCCTGTTAATCTCGTTACAACTTCTTCAGCCGGGAATTTATAAGCAATCGCCCATCTTGGACTCTTCGCTGTAGTTCCTAGACTTTCTTGAAGGGCAACATCATCTACTTTTATAACAATTCCATCAATCTCATAATCAAGATGCGGACGTTTTTCTTGCCATTCTTCTACATAAGCTATAACTTCTTCAATTGTTTCACATGTACGGCGATTTGGATTTGTCTTAAATCCAAGTTCACCTAAGAAATCAAGCGATTCACTATGTGATGGAATTGTTTTTTCTTCTACATTCGCAAGACCATACACAAACATAGATAAGTTACGCTTCGCTGCAATTTTCGGATCAAGTTGACGTATTGAACCTGCTGCTGCATTACGCGGATTCGCAAATACATCTTCTCCATTTTGCTCTTTTTCTTCATTTAGTTTAACGAATGAACGCTTCGGCATATAAGCTTCGCCTCGTGCTTCTAACGTTACTTCTTCATTTAAACGAAGTGGGATAGCTTTAATCGTTTTTAAATTTTGAGTAATATCTTCACCCGTTACACCATCACCACGTGTCGCCCCTTGAATGAAGCGTCCTTTTTCATAATGAAGCGAAACGGCAAGCCCGTCAATTTTTAATTCACATATATATCTTACATTCGCACCATCAATTCCTTGACGTACTCTTCTGTCGAAATCACGTAAATCTCCTTCGTTAAATGCATTTCCTAAACTTAACATTGGTGACTTATGTGTTACTTTTTCAAATATATCAAGAACAGTCCCCCCAACGCGAACGGAGGGAGAATCTTCACTCATAAACTCTGGGTTCTCTGCTTCTAATTTTATAAGCTCCTGCATATTACGGTCATATTCCGCATCAGAAACAGAAGGATTGTCTAATACGTGATATTGATAGTTAAATGTATTTAATAAATCACGCAGTTCTTCTATACGTTTTTTTGCTATCTCTTTTGACATATCCTCATTCCTTTCTATTGTTTCGTCACAGGTGCAAATTTTGCTAACAAACGTTTAACACCAATTGGGCTTGGGAATGCAATATCTAATTCTTTTGCATCACCTTCACCTTTTACACTTACAACTGTACCGACTCCCCATTTTTGGTGGGAAGCTTTATCTCCTACTGCCCAGCCAATTTGTTCGCCGCCTGTCGTCTTAGCTGCAGGGCGCGCGAAAGCTGAACGAGAGCGTGTTGTCGTTGTGATTGTCGTTTTGCCGCTACTTGCCGTTCTGCCTTTTGCACCAAACGATGTTTCACGCTTTGGCGCTGTTTCATTTAATGATTCCACTAGTTCTGTCGGGATTTCTGTAATGAATCGAGACGCAGCGTTCATACTTGTTCTACCAAATAAAGTACGCATTTGCGCGTTAGATAAATATAGCTCTTCTTCTGCACGGGTAATACCTACATAAGCAAGACGACGTTCTTCTTGCATTTCATCCTCTTCCATAAGAGAACGAGTATGAGGGAATATCCCCTCCTCTAAGCCAACAATAAAGACAACCGGGAACTCTAATCCTTTGGCTGAGTGCATCGTCATTAAAATAACTTCTTCACCAGCAGTTGGGTCTTCATCTACACGATCAATATCAGCAACAAGTGCTAAATCTGTTAAGAATGCAACAAGGCTCTTATCTTCGCTTTGAGATTCAAATGTTTGCGTAACAGATAAGAACTCGTCTAAGTTTTCTAAACGACCTTCCGCTTCTAAAGAACGTTCATTTTTCAACATATCGCGATAGCCTGTTTTTTCAATAACTTCTTCTACTAATTCTGTAACAGATAAATACTCTTGCATATTTACCCAGTTATTTAATAAATTCGCAAATTCTTTTACTGCCTTTGTAATTTTTGCACTTACTCCAACATGCTCAATTTCATCAAATACAGCAGTTAATGAAATTCCGTTTTGCACACCGTAATTAATAATTTTATCGATAGAAGTCGCACCAATACCACGCTTTGGCATGTTAATAATACGTGCAAAACTAATTTCATCATCTGGATTACCGATTAAACGTAAGTACGCCAAAATATCTTTAATCTCTTTACGATCGTAGAACTTCGTACCTCCGACAATTTTGTACGGAATGTTAGATTTAAGGAAAATCTCCTCGACCATACGAGACTGAGCATTCGTACGATATAACACTGCAAAATCAGTATATTTTCGTTTCCCCATTTGAATATCGTCACGAATTTTTTTCGCAACAAAATACGCTTCGTCCTTTTCAGTTGCAGCACGATAATACGAGATTTTACTTCCAACTTGATTGTCTGTCCATAATTTCTTCGGCTTACGATTCGTATTTTTTTCAATAACAGCATTCGCTGCATTTAAAATATTTTGTGACGAACGATAGTTTTGTTCTAACAAAATTACTTGTGCATTCTCATAGTCTTTTTCGAACGACAAAATGTTAGAAATATCTGCACCACGCCAGCGATAAATAGACTGGTCAGAGTCACCTACAACGCAAAGATTTTTAAAACGCGCTGCCAAATGTTTAACAAGAAGATATTGCGCTTTGTTCGTATCTTGATACTCATCAACGTGAATATATTGGAACTTACGCTGATAAAACTCTAATACTTCTGGAACACGTTCAAATAACTGAATCGTGGTCATAATTAAATCATCAAAGTCTAATGAATTATTTTTCAAAAGACGTTTTTGATACTCTGTGTATACATCGCTCGTTAATTTTTCATATGGATCAGCCATTGTAATTTTTTTTGCATATTTATCCGCAGATAACAGTTCATTTTTCGCATTACTAATACCCGCTAAAATAAAGCGCGGCTCAAATTTCTTCGGATCAATATTGCGCTCTTTCATAATTTTTTTGACTACAGTTAGCTGATCGCCTGAATCTAAGATTGTAAAGTTACGATTAATACCAATACGATCGATATCCCGTCGTAAAATACGTACACACATAGAGTGGAACGTCGAAATCCAAATATCTTCTGCTTCTGGTCCCACAAGTGTATCAATACGCTCACGCATTTCACGAGCTGCTTTATTTGTGAAGGTAATAGCTAGTACATTCCATGGTGCTACACCTTTTTCACCAAGTAAATACGCAATACGATGTGTTAACACACGTGTCTTACCACTACCTGCACCTGCCATTAATAGAAGTGGTCCATTCGTTGTTTGGACTGCTTTTTGTTGCTGTGGATTTAAACCGTTTAATAATCTATCTGTCATACTCATATACGCCTGCACCTACTCTCCTTTTACTGCTTTAACTGTTTTTAACGCCAATTTTATATCATCATAAATAATATTTCCAACAACTACTGTATCAGCATATTGTGCCATTTCTTTCGCCTGTTCTGCATTAGAAATACCACCGCCATAGTATAACTTAGCTTGTTTCAATTCTGCTTTTACATTTTTAACAAGTTCAACATCTCCATACGTACCGCTATATTCTAAATAAAATATCGGTAAATGTAATAACTTGTCTGCTAAACGAGCATATGCAATAACGTCATCTTCTGTTAAATCACATTTCGCTTCTGTAAGCTGGGCTACTTTCGCTTCTGGATTTAAAACACAATACCCTTCCATAAAAATTTCGTCCCAGTCCATAATATCCCCAAATTCTTTCAATGCCTCATGATGAACACCTGTTACCCATTCTACTTTTCGGCTATTTAAAACACTTGGGATGTAATAAAAATCAAATCCTGGTGTAATTGCTTCTACATCAGAAACCTCTAATACACAAGGAACTGCATATCTACGAATGCTAACTAGCATGTGTAATACGTTATCAATTGTAACTCCATCACTTCCGCCTACAATAACCGCATCAGTTCCAGACTCACAAATCATTTCTAAATGTTCATCGCTTAACTCATTATTTGGATCAAGCTTAAATACATGTTTCCATCCGGAAATATCGTACATGAAAACACCCTTCCTTTTCTCTAGTTATATATATTTCTGTTCAAAATAACAGTTTATTTTCATCATTATTGTTTTAACTTCATCTTAAATATTTGTTTAAAACGGAGAATTAAGTTTGGAATTACCTCTTCCATATTTTTTAAACTAGAGGATTTAATTTTGAAGTTCCTTTTATGCATTCTTTCATTATAACAAAAAAAGTTACTTACACACACGCACATTCCAACATCTTTTTCCACGTCAAATGTTGGATTACATATCCCAAAAATCAAACGGGATACTAATAAAAGAAATAGTATTATCTATTTCAACTTTCATAAAAAGGAGTGTTTTTCTAATGAAGCAAAATATCGGGACAATAAACGCTCTAATTCGAATTACACTTGGGCTTGTCCTCTTCGGATGTAGTGCAACTAAACTTGTACGCAAGCCGTGGTGCACTTGGTCTAACATTTTTCTATGGATTGGTGCAATGAAAGTTGCAGAAGGAATTGTTCGTTTCTGCCCTGTTGTTGAAATGTGGAAATTCGGAAAATACATGAATATGGGGGCATTTAAAATGCCTAGCATGAATTTTGCTGAAAAAGGACATGCTAAAGAAGAAGTGAATCAAACTTCCACTCATGACAAGCCAAAGTCAAAAGGAAGTTATGACGCTTCTGACAAAGAGATTGAGTCAGCGATTGAAAATATAATCCTGGCAAAACCGCTTTGAATCATTTGTCACGATGCAAGATGCTCTCAAAGGGACTTAGCTGCTGCAGTGGGCGGTTAAGTCTTCTTTATTTTACCATAAAACAGAACGTACATTCTCTTTTTCGGCCTTAAAATGTATATAAAAGATATCAATCAATAAAATTCAGAAAATTAGATGCATACCTCTTGCTTAAAATGATATAAAAGTGATATCATTTTTATATCAGGAGGCGATCATATGAAAGAAAAACAAGTATTTTATGTAAATGGTTTTCTCGGTATTATTGGAATTTTGATTTTAGCTGCTATCGGTGTATTTTTCCTTGCACAAGAAATTTTCATAGGAGCGGCACTAACTATTATATTAGCCGCAGTTCTCGCTACAGGTATCGGTATTGTTCAACCGAATCAAGCGAAGGTTATTACGTTCTTCGGTAATTATTTAGGAACAATTCGTCAAAACGGTTTATTTTTAACGATTCCGTTCGCATTCCGTCAAACTGTATCTTTACGTGTTGAAAACTTTAACAGTAAAAAATTAAAAGTAAATGACGTTGATGGAAATCCAATTGAAATTGCAGCTGTTATCGTATATAAAGTTGTTGATTCTGCAAAAGCAATGTTTGGTGTTGAACATTATGATCGATTTGTAGAAATTCAAAGCGAAACGGCAATCCGCCATGTTGCAACAAAATATCCTTATGACAATTTCCAAGATGAAACCTGCGTTACGTTACGCGGAAATACTGAAGAAATCTCTGAAGAATTAAAACGTGAATTAGAGGCGCGTCTTGAAATTGCTGGTGTAGAAGTATTAGAAACTCGTTTAACGCACTTAGCTTACGCAACAGAAATTGCCCATGCAATGCTACAACGCCAGCAAGCAAAAGCAGTATTAGCTGCTAGAAAAGAAATTGTTGAAGGTGCTGTGAAGATGGCGAAAGATTCCATCCATATGTTAGATGAAGAAGGCGTACTAGAACTCGATGACGAGCGTAAAGCAAATATGGTAAACAACTTATTAGTTGCCATCGTTTCAGATAAAGGTGCGCAACCAGTTATTAATACAGGAAGCCTATACTAAGGGCTATAAGTAATTATGGCTAAAAAGAAAAGCTTTCCATTACGTATTGATCCTGAATTACACGCAGTCATCGAAAAATGGGCAAATGATGAATTTCGTAGCGTCAATGCACACATCGAGTATTTACTTCGAGAAATGGCAAAGCAAAAAGGGAAATTAAAAAAAGATAAAGATGCATAAAAAATCCCGCTGATTCCTCAGCGGGATTTTTACATATTAACTTTTCGTCATCTCATGCCCAATTGCACGATATCCTATATCACTTCGATAAAATAGACCATCACTCTCAATTTTACCGATTTCTTTATATACTTTATCTTTTGCTTCTTGTAAACTATTTGCCTTACAAGCAACAAATAATACACGGCCACCGTTCGTTACAAAGTCCCCATGTTTCATTGCTGTACCTGCATGGAAAACAATCACATCTTGCAGTGCATCTAGTCCACTAATAATATCACCTTTTTTATATGCTTCTGGATATCCTTTAGAAGCAAGTACAACACCGATTACAGCTTCTTCTGACCATTGTAACGTTAGTTCACTTTCATCTAATACAGCGTTACATACGTCAACTAAATCATTTTCTAAGCGAGGTAATACAACTTCTGTTTCAGGATCACCGAAGCGTGCATTAAATTCAATTACCTTCGGACCATCATTTGTTAAAATAAGACCTGCGTATAAAATACCTGTAAACGAACGGTTTTCTGCAATCATCGCCTTAGCAGTTGGATGTAATACGGTTTGAATCGCTTCTTGAACTGCTGATTCTGGAATTTGTGGTACTGGAGAATATGCACCCATTCCGCCCGTATTTGGACCTTTATCACCATCAAAAGCTCTTTTATGATCTTGGGCGATTACCATTGGATGTACAGTTGTTCCATTCACGAATGCCATTAATGAAAATTCTTGTCCATCTAAAAACTCTTCAATAACGACCTTCTTACTTGCCGCGCCGAATTTCACATCTTGTAGCATTTCTTTCACAGCTTGTAATGCCTCTTCAAGCGTCATTGCTACCGTTACCCCTTTACCCGCAGCTAGGCCGTCAGCTTTAATAACGATTGGTGCACCAACTTTTTGAATGTACTGTACTGCTTCTTCATAATCTGTAAAAGTTTCGTACGCCGCAGTTGGAATATCATACTTTTTCATAAGCTCTTTTGTAAAAGCTTTACTACCTTCAATAACAGCAGCCGCTTTATTCGGACCAAATACGCGAAGTCCCTCTTCTTTAAAACAATCAACAATTCCATTCATAAGCGGAATTTCTGGTCCAACGAAAGTTAACTCAACATTATTCTCTTTGGCAAATAAAACTAATGCATCAAAATCATTTTCATCAATATCAACTGGTGTTGCAACATCTCTCATACCTTCATTACCTGGTGCTACATATACCTTTTCTACTTTTTCAGATTGTGCAAACTTCCAAGCTAAAGCATGCTCACGCCCACCGCGGCCAATTACTAAAACATTCATATTTCATCCCCCAATAATTAAATAAGTACAAACTAGAAGCTATGCTCCTAGTTTGCTTTTTCATATCAATAAAAGGTTATCTTGACCGGACTTTTTAAACATCCATATCAATAAAGGTTTAAAAAGGAGGATTAAGAGAACCGAGCAGGTCTAGGCGCATTTGCCAGGAGGACACGGAGTGTAGCTTTCCTACATGAGTACCGCACTGGCGATGCAACGACGACATACGAAGGTTATCTTAACCGGATTTTTTAAATATCCATATCAATAAAGGTTTAAAAAGGAGGATTAAGAGAACCGAGCAGGTCTAGGCGCATTTGCCAGGAGGACACGGAGTGTAGCTTTCCTACATGAGTACCGCACTGGCG
>NZ_JAKUFX010000018.1:0-67430 GCF_022663635.1 Bacillus cereus group sp. BfR-BA-01356
TAGGGTTTATTTGAGATGCTTATTTTTAAGAGTATGCTTTTATTTTAGGAATGTTTTGATCCGATGAGTCGAAAGCTCAGGTTGTGCTCACTCTTAAGTTGATGGGCATGTCTCTTTGCATACCTGTACTATTTTTTTTATAACAAAATGACTCTTACATTCCACCAGTCATTCTATTACAACAATGTAATGCTATTGTCATCTCATTCGATAGTTCGTCCACTTAATTGCCTATACAATTAAGACAAGAAATAAAACAAAGGAGCGAACACATGATGAAAAAATTTTTAGAGGTTGTAGGTGCTGTATTTTTAGCTTTCGTAGATGGGAAAAAAGTTGCAATGGAATTGAATGAAACACCTGAACAACCACGTACCAAAAGAAAAGAATCACCAAAACAAATACAAGCATTAAAAGCTGTCCTACACACGTAAAAAACCCTTCACTTTTCTTTTCAAATGAAGGGTTTCTTTTCTATAGTGTAATACTTTCTCCAGCTTCTAATACTTTCCCTGTACAATTTTGTAGCTTTTCTACAAATTGATATGGATCTTGTTCAATAACTGGGAACGTATTGTAATGCATCGGTACAACAGTTTTCGCATTAATCCATTTTGCCGCTAGTACAGCATCTTCTGGTCCCATTGTGAAATTATCACCAATTGGTAAAAATGCTAGATCAACTTTATTTAATTCCCCAATTAACTTCATATCAGAGAATAGTGCAGTATCTCCTGCGTGGTATACAGTTTTCTCTTCTGCTGTAAATAAAATACCTGCTGGCATACCTGTATATGTAATCGTCTTATTTTCTTCATCAATATAACTAGAGCCGTGGAATGCTTGTGTAAGCTTCACTTTTCCGAAGTCAAATTCATGTGAACCACCAATATGCATCGGGTGTGTATTTACACCTTGCCAACTTAAAAATGTTGCTAGTTCAAATGGCGCTACAACAACTGCATTATTTTTCTTCGCAAGTTCTACTGTATCTCCAACATGATCACCGTGTCCATGCGATAAAAGAATTGCATCCACTTTTACATCTTCAGCTTTTAAATCTGTTTTCGGATTACCTGTTAAAAACGGGTCAATTAAAATAACTTTTCCATTCGCCTCAATTTTCACAACTGAATGTCCATGATAAGATACTTTCATTATTACATTCCTCCCCTATTCACATTCTCACTTTTTATTCTACATGATTTTTCAATTCCCTGTCTTTTCTAACATCTATTTACTTGTCATAACGCTTTCTTCCGAGTTAAAGTTATATTTGTAATTAAATATCTCGGGGGTGCCAATCGATGAATGCTAGATTAGAAAATTTAATGCAATGGCTAAAAGAAAAAAACGTAGAAGCTGCGTTCTTAACTTCTACACCGAACGTCTTCTACATGACAAACTTCCACTGTGAACCACACGAAAGATTACTTGGTATGTTTGTATTCCAAGAAAAAGAACCTATTTTAATTTGCCCTAAAATGGAAGAAGGTCAAGCACGTAACGCTGGCTGGGCACATGAAATTATCGGATTTACTGATACTGACAGACCATGGGATATGATTGCAAAAGCAATTAAAGACCGCGGCATCAATGCAAATGCAGTTGCAATTGAAAAAGAACATTTAAACGTAGAGCGCTACGAAGAATTAACGAAATTATTCCCAAATGCAGCTTTCAAATCAGCTGAGGAGAAAGTTCGCGAACTTCGTTTAATTAAAGATGAAAAAGAACTTTCTATTTTACGCGAAGCAGCTAAAATGGCGGACTATGCTGTTGAAGTTGGTGTAAATGCAATTAAAGAAAACCGCAGCGAGCTAGAAGTATTAGCAATTATTGAACACGAATTAAAAACAAAAGGCATACATAAAATGTCATTTGATACGATGGTATTAGCAGGTGCGAACTCAGCTCTTCCACACGGTATTCCTGGCGCAAACAAAATGAAACGCGGCGATTTCGTACTATTTGATTTAGGCGTAATCATTGATGGTTATTGCTCTGATATTACACGTACAGTAGCATTCGGTGAGATTTCTGAAGAGCAAACTCGTATTTACAACACTGTACTTGCTGGACAACTACAAGCAGTTGAAGCATGTAAACCAGGTGTTACACTTGGCGCAATCGATAATGCTGCTCGTTCTGTTATCACAGATGCAGGTTACGGAGACTTCTTCCCGCACCGACTTGGTCATGGACTTGGAATTAGCGTACACGAATATCCAGATGTAAAAGCTGGTAACGAGTCTCCATTAAAAGAAGGTATGGTCTTCACAATCGAACCTGGTATTTACGTACCAAACGTAGGTGGCGTTCGTATTGAAGATGATATTTACATCACAAAAGACGGATCAGAAATTTTAACGAAATTCCCGAAAGAGTTACAATTTGTAAAATAATAAAAAAGGCAGCGGGAGTGCTGCCTTTTTCTATTTCCCTACTATTTCAAATTTCTCTACAATCATTTTTGCTGGATAACTTTCAAGTATTTGAGAAAACCATACTTTTATTTTATCCCCTGTTTTTAACTGTTTATATGTGTCTTTGTCCTTAAAGCTCAAGACTATATGTGCTGGATGCTCTTTATTCATTTGTTGTTCTATATAATGTTGCAACTCTACTTTTGTTTCAAACGTTTTATCATCGGCAAAAAACACCGTGTCATTTCTTAATATGATATACCCTTCTTTAGGTACTTCTTTTACCGTTACTTGCTCTACTTGTTTTGTATCACACGCTGATAATACGACTAGAAATACACTTAAAAACATAACAATTTTCATATGCCTATTCATTTTTAACTCCTTACTCTAGGCTATTTCAAATTTAGCACCATCTTCTCCTCATACTTATCATCCCATTTAATCACAATCTCTATTGGTTCATCTTTAGAGATAGGCGCGCAACTTACACAAGAAGACTTCATTTCAACCTTTGCTCCTCTATGAACTTCTGACGTTTGTGTCATTGTACTAAAGGCTCCATTAATAGCAATCTCTAAGTTTTTAAATTCTGTCTTTCCATCCCCGCCCTTATATTGAAACGTAAACATCCCATCTTCACTGTCATCCTTAATATGCCCTTTATATTGTCCAGTCCAACTTTTGCTCTCGCTAGAAAAAGTAACATACGAAATGGAACAGCTTCCTAAAAAGAAAATACTAATGAAAAAGAATAATGCTCTCTTCATAATGCCCCCTCCATTCAAATGCACTTATTTATTGTCTATTTCTTCCTCTTATTATATTATAAAAATACAGAATTTTCTAAAATAGGAGGTTTATATGTTACAACAACAGTTAGAAGAAATTCGTAATAATAATTACATACTGGACAACACAATTAACATTGATTCTTTAAGTTCCAATATGCTTGAGCACATCGGTGTTACCGATAGCTATTTAAGAGACAAACTTATTTACTCTACTTTTTATCATCTCATCAAAAAAGACTACATTTCACATACACACTTACAGAAATTATTATTAGAAAGCATTAGTGAAAAATATTTATTGTATAAGATTCATTCGGATGACGAAGATGCCGTATTTACCCGAGCATTTACAACATTATTAATTGCCCTCATTATAGATGCAGATACAAATCATAATTTCTTATCACAGAATGATATTTTAACTGTAAAAGATCAATTAATTCTATATATGAACAACGAGCATGATTTCCGTGGATATGTCCAAGACCACGGCTGGGCACATAGTATCGCTCATGCTTCCGATACATTTGAGGCGCTTGTGAATAGTCCTAAACTGGAAACTTTATATTACGAAGAAATATTACAAACTTTATTAAACAAAGTTTGTGTTCATTCTATTTACTACAAATATGAAGAAGATGAACGTATCGTTTATCCGATTGTCGCAATGCTGCAAAATGACCTAAAGGAAGAAGTACTCATATTAGCCCTTCATGATTTAGTAGCTCAATTACAAGTAAAAAAATCCACGCTACATATTGAATCATACGAATTTTTATACGGAAATATAAAATCTTTCTTACGTAGCTTATTTTTCAGACTACGTACACTTTCCATATGTAAAGAAACCGAATGTGAAATTGAAAAATTGCTACCAGGGCTTCGCCAATATTACTAAAAAAGAAGGCCACTCAAAAAGTGCCTTCTTCTATTTCACTAATATTTAATTGAAATTTCACGATCCAAACCGAGAAAAGGTGGACAAGAAGCGCAAACGCCATACATGCTCCGCTTAAAAAAGTTAGTATAGGATGCGAATACACGTGCCCCAATCCATAGGATACCGCCACGAAAAACATTGTTATGTAAATATAAATTGCTCCATGTATTTGCCTCATATAAACCTCCTTTTCCCATATTATAACATAAATTTTCTGATTATTCACATTAATTACTTGTAATCAATATTTCTCAACTGTTACACCTCTTACAGCAGCCTTAATATACGGTGACCCTTGTAAACTTTGTAAATCCTCTGTTTTTCCTGTTACGAATACACCTTATATTGGTAAGTTTTTTGGTTTTGTGTTTTTTATTTCTTTATCCCGCATTAACGGGCAGTAAGACCCCACATCAAAACTCAGCGGAAGCAAAGAAGTTAGGTTGGGGTCGAACTGCCCGTAAAAGCCCGATTGGTGAGGGCTGATAATCAGTGGGGGATGCCCCCCACTGATTAAAGTTTCACTTTATAGTTTATCCTAAAATATTCTCGATATCCCTCCTTATTTTCACTTAAAGATATCCAAATATAGCTTTTATCAATTTTTTCATAATAAAAAGCACATCCATTTTGATGCGCTTTTCTCTGAAATACTATTCTATTATTTCATCGCTTCCTTCACAACATCTTGAATCATAACAACTTCTGTTTTCATATCAATAGACGGTGCTTCTTCATCGATACATTCATACCAAAACGCTAAGTGCTTTTTATCGATTTCATAATGAGAATTTTCGACAAGAGCCCCGCCTTCTCCTTGCACAGAATACCAATATAAGTACTCTTCTCCATCTCTTATTTCCCGGAAAATTGTCTCAACATACATCTTTTCGTCGTTTAATGTCAAAAGTACTTCTTTCATATTGTCATTAAGAAGTTGCATCCATTCATCTACTCGATGACTCTTACCAGGCTTAACTTTAAATCTCGTTAATTCTACATTCATTTTTCTTCCCCCGTTTTCTTACGTACAAACAAACTATATTCTATTGGATGATAAAAACTTAATTTACTAGCTAATTTTCGCGAAGGAATATTGTCTACATAACAATCCCAGCTCGGTATAATATCATTTTGCATGCAATGTTCAATGAACCGTGTTGCAACAGCTTGAGCTAATCCTTTCCCTTGATACGCTTCATGTGTTGCAATATCTATTTCAGCATAACCATTCCCGCTAAATATTGAGACACATTCAGCTACAATTATCCCATCTTGTTCTATACAAAATCCAAAACCACTATTCAAAAACGTTTCTTTTGATCCCCAATATTCTTTATAGTACTCCTCTTTAAATTCACTGCTTCGCTCTATATCTCTTCTATCAATACGCTTCACTTCATATGTATTTTTGTTAAAATCTCGTTTTCTCTCCTCAAAGGTTACCCTTTGAAATTTCATTCGCGGGATGTTCCGAAGTGTATTACTAAAACGCTCTTCTAACATCATTTCCCACTCTTCACTTGAAGTAAAGAGTGTAAATCTCTTCTCTGTTTTTTCAATAGCCGTTTTTAAATATGAAAATAACTCTTCGTTATAATTTTGATCATCAGTATCACCAAATAAATAATAGATACCGTTAGCTGTAATAATTAATCCTGCTGTTAATTGCCCGTTTACAAAAACCTCACCATCTACCACTTGATCACATACCGCATAAGCAAATGTCATCGTTCTTGTATTACCTTCTAAAACCGGAAGAACTTTTCTATACTCGGCTACAGATAATTTTTTCATAATTGCTCCACTATAATCGTATCAGCCTCTATATGTTCAAAACAAAGATTTACCGTTCTCTTTAATGCTCTCGTTCTATGAATCGTACATGCTGGAATTAAAATAGAATCATTTGGCTTTAAAACCGCCGTTTCTCCATCTTCAAAATCAATAAGTAACTCTCCCTCTAGCACAATAAATAATTCATCCGAATTAGAATGATAGTGCCAATCATATTCACCAGTAAATACAGCGATTCGTAAGCAATGACTGTTTATATTTGAAACGACGAAGTTTTTATGTTGATCTTTAATATCCTTTGTTAATTCTATTAAGTTCACAGTCTCCATCTTTCGTCCCATCCTTTCATTAGTCGTTCTTCTAAAAAACTAACTTAATCTCCACCACCTCCGCAATCTCCTCCACCATCACTTGAGCTACTACAGTCATTGCTACTGTAGTCACCGAATCCACCTGATGAGCTTGAAGCGTATGAAGATTTTTTGCTTCTTTTTCTATCTTTTTTACTTTCATGACTAGGCCATACTTTATCAAATAATATAAAGAATAAGATTCCTTCTACCATAACAAGTAGAACGCCTAAGGTACTTTCAATAACATTGGGGGTTATCCCCAAACTTTTAAATATCCCACATAAATACAAGCAAAAAATCACATACAAGAACATACAAATATACCGAAATGTTTTCTCTATCGTAATGACTACTTTTTGTGAAAAAGGTATGTTCTGTTCCTGTTTTTTCTTTATATACCTTTGTCTCTTTGCCTGTTTTTTCTTCTTCTTTTTGCTCCCCATCGAATCCCCTCTTTTTATTATATAATTCTAAATTATCATAATAAAATTTTTTTTACACCAATAAATAACAATTATTCACATGTTATTTCTCCATATAAAAAAGACCCTCCTCACGAAAAGGAAGGTCTCAAATGTATTTCTATTATGATAAAGCAGGAGCTTTTTCAAGAAGCTCTTTTGCATCAGCGTATTGTAAGCCGTGAGCTTCCGCAACTGCTTCGAATGTTACATAACCATCTAATGTGTTAATACCTTTTAATAATGCAGTGTTGCCTAAGCAAGCTTCTTTGTAGCCCTTGTTAGCAATTTGTACTGCATATGGTACTGTTACGTTTGTTAATGCAAGAGTTGACGTACGTGGAACTGCACCTGGCATATTAGCAACTGCATAATGAACAACGCCATGTTTTTCGTAAGTTGGGTTGTCATGAGTTGTAATACGATCAGTTGTTTCGAAAATACCACCTTGGTCAATCGCGATATCTACAACGACAGAACCTGGTTCCATTGATTGAATCATTTCTTCAGTTACAAGTTTTGGCGCTTTTGCACCCGGAATTAATACCGCTCCAATAACAAGGTCAGATTCTTTAACAGCTTCTGCAATGTTGTATGGATTAGACATTAATGTTTTTACTTGGTTACCGAAAATATCATCTAATTGACGAAGACGTTCTGCACTTAAGTCAATGATTGTTACATCTGCACCTAAACCTACTGCAATCTTAGCTGCGTTTGTACCAGCTTGACCACCGCCGATGATTGTTACTTTGCCGCGTTTTACCCCTGGAACGCCTGCAAGTAAAATACCTTTACCGCCTTTGTTTTTCTCAAGGAATTGTGCACCGATTTGTGCAGACATACGACCAGCCACTTCACTCATAGGTGCAAGTAATGGTAAAGAACGATTGTCTAATTGTACTGTTTCGTATGCGATTGATGCAACTTTGTTATCGATTAATGCTTTCGTTAATTCTGGTTCTGGAGCTAAGTGTAAGTATGTGAATAAGATTAAGCCTTCACGGAAATAGCCGTATTCACTTGCTACTGGCTCTTTTACCTTCATAACCATATCTTGATTCCATGCTTCTTCAGCAGTTTCTACAAGTTTCGCACCCGCTTGTACGTATTCTTCATCTGTAAAGCCAGATCCTAAACCTGCTCCTTTTTGAACAAAAACTTCGTGACCATTTTGTACTAAATGTACTGCTCCCGCTGGCGTCATTGCCACACGGTTTTCATTGTTCTTAATTTCTGTTGGAATACCGATACGCATGATTAGTTCCCCCTTGAGTTATGAAATGACCCCTGAA
Source organism: Bacillus cereus group sp. BfR-BA-01356 (assembly GCF_022663635.1). Lineage (NCBI taxonomy): Bacteria > Bacillati > Bacillota > Bacilli > Caryophanales > Bacillaceae > Bacillus > Bacillus cereus group sp. BfR-BA-01356. The sequence continues at coordinate 8,067 of NZ_JAKUFX010000018.1, forward strand.
TCATTTTTTAAAGCGCTTTCTACGCTCTTATATTTTAACATAATATCTCAATATTTGACAAAAAAATAACACGAGTTTTCCGATAGATTTAATTTTATATTAAAGGACAGTATTATCCGCACCTCTCAGCACAATGGATGAACTGTCCAATTATTCGAAACTTCATCTTATTTTATTCTATCGATGTCTATGAATAACATCCACTGCACCAGTCACTTCAATAATTGTACCGGTAATCATATCGGAATCGTCCTCACATAAAAACGAAATGGTTCTTGCAATATCTTCACCTGTTCCAGATCTACCAATCGGTGTGTTATGCTCTTTCAGCTGACGTGCTTCTTGAATAGTTGCCTCTTTCATATCGCCTATAATATCACCAGGACATACCATGTTCGCAGTAATACCATACTCCGCTTCTTCATAAGCAACTGTTTTCGTTAATGAAACAAGTCCTACTTTCGCTGCGGCAAAAGCTGAACGATAAATCCATCCCGGTGCACTATCCGCCCCTTGAAATCCGTAATTAATAATACGGCCAAAGTTCTGTTTTCTCATGACCGGAACGACAAGTTTTAATAAATGAAATACCGCTGTTAAATTTCCCTGAATCATTTCATTCCATTCATCTTCTTCATAATCAACTAACTTTTTTCGTTCAAATACATATGGACCAGCATTATTAATTAAAAAGTCAATTTTGCCAAAACGGCTCATCGCTTCTTCTACTATTTTATGTAAATCTTCCTTTTTCGTGACATCAGCTTGCACGAATTGTAGACGCTCTTCCACATCTTTATATGTTTCTTTCATCGTTTCCATAGCCGTGATATCGCTATGGTACGTTACTGTTACTGAATAGCCTTTAGCCAATAACTTTTCTGTTACTTGCTTTCCTAAACCTTTCGTACCGGCTGTAATGAGCGCATGTCTCACAAAACTGCCCCCTTTTAAATTGCTATACTTCATATGTAACAAGTTCTCGCTCCAATTACAACTAAAATGAATTGAAACAGAGTTTTCAAAATTCTGTAACGTTTCTGGCAAGCACGTTACCAAAATTTGTTTTATAATTAAGTTGTAAACAGTTATAAAACAGATTGGGAGGAATTTACTATGAATAATACATATACAAATATTTTAATCGCGGTGGATGGTTCTAAAGAAGCAGAAAAAGCCTTTAAAAAAGCAATTCAAGTCGCAAAACGCAACAATGCAACATTAACAATCGCTCATATCGTTGATGTAAAAGCATACTCAGCCGTAGAAGCCTATAGCCGTGCAATTGCGGAACGTGCAAATCTATTTGCAGAAGACTTATTAGAAGACTACAAAAAAACTGCGCTTGAAGCTGGTCTTGAAAAAATTGAAACTGTATTAGAATTCGGTAATCCTAAATCAAAAATTTCAAAAGAAATCGCTCCAAACCATAAAGTAGATTTAATTATGTGTGGTGCGACTGGTTTAAATGCTGTTGAGCGTTTCCTAATTGGTAGCGTCTCTGAACATATTATTCGCTATGCGAAATGCGATGTCCTTGTTGTTCGTGGTGATGAAGAGCAAGGTGAGCTTTAATTTATAGATAAAACACCAAGTCCACATAGGCTTGGTGTTTTTCATTTTATAAACTTCACTATAAACACAAGACACGCTACGACAACAACGGTAATTGCCAACACATAAGGCGGAAGAAACTTCAAAGACCATAATGCCATCATAATCGTCGCGATCGTTAAGTACGTTTGCTTTGCACCTTCTATCATTTTTTTACGAAATAAGAAAACATACAAATAACCAATTGGCGGCGTAATAAAGCAAAGAACGTATATGATTTTTGATTTTAAATACCACTTTTGTTCTCCAAGTTTCTTTATATCCCCTTCTATTCTCTTATGCTCTTGTTCTTTCGCTTCTTCTACAAGCGGATTTTCCTCTTCTCCTCGCTTTTCTTTCATATAAGGAAGAAAGTGCATAAAAAAATAGTATGCGAATACGAATGCTCCAAATCCAATATTTACTCTTTCTAATGGAATATGTTCACTAAAAAAAGCAGCAGTAAGCACTAAAGACAAACAGTATGTCATCATCCAAAAGGAACGTTTTCTCTTTTTCCGTTCCATTTCTTTTTTGCCTTGTATATCTTTTCTTTTCGAAAGCCATATAGAAATAAAACAATCTACTACAAATAAAGCAAAAGTAAATATCGCAACGTGTACTGTTTCTAAATCCTCAAATGAAAAGATATTTGGGAATGCAACATGTAATACAATGAATGTGTACAAAATTAGTCCTATAAAATAAATACGTCTCATTTTCCATCCCTTTCTTATTTCCTAACATTACGTTAACATACATTTTTTAGAAATAGACGGACAAAATATATATATGTGTAAAAAAGGAGGATGCTATATGGATGATTCTGAACGCATTATTTTAGATGTGAACGGCAAAGAAATTGAAATGCTAGATACGATTCGCACTCATTTTAAAGAGAAGCACGGCGTTGAACTAAGTAATGGTGCATTACTTCGTGATTTGATGGATATAGAGTATATTCGAATTACGGAAGATCGACATAAGTATAATTAAAAGAAAACGACTGCAGGCGAATGCCATCAGTCGTTTTCTTTCTTTCTTTCTTTCTTTCTTTCTTTATTTAAGCTCTTGATGTTTCCCGCCCATACCACCAGACTCATTGCTATCTTGGTGTACAGTTAGTTTATTTGTTTTCGCATCTTTTAAAACTCTATATGTATATGATTCATTTGGTTCATCTTTAAACTGTACATTCATACCATACGAATCCATTTTGCTATAAAAGGCCGGTTTTATATATAAAATATCACTTTCTTTATATCCTTTATCTTGCAAATGCCACATCGTTGCGATAACCGCTTCTTCTCGCTTTTCTTTTTCACCAACATACATATATTTGTCCAAAAGAAACACTTTAGCATTTGCAATTAAGCTAATTAACAGTACAATGATCAACACTATTTTTTTCATAGACTTCCCCTAAATTGTTATTTTTTACTACATTGTAACTTAAATGCTAGTAAAAAATAAAGTACGCCAGACTTTAATAGACTGGCGCACTTCCAAACTCAATTCTTAATAACTTCTTTCGTTAAGCCCTTCGCCTTCTCCAAAGCGTTTTTGATTTGTTCAAATCCTGTTCCACCCGAACTATTACGACGCTTTACAGCCGCATATGGTGAAAGAACTTCATACAAATCTTCTTCAAATAAAGAGCTCATTTCTTTATATGTTTCAAGCGAGACATCTAATAAATAAATTCCTTTTTGTGTGCAATGTAGCACTAACTTTCCAACAATTTCATGAGCTTGACGGAATGGTAGTCCTTTGTTCGCTAAATAGTCAGCAATTTCTGTTGCGTTGGAGAAATCTTGCGTCACAGCTTGCCCCATTTTTTCTTTGTTTACAGTCATCGTCTCTAGCATGCCTGCCATAATATGAAGGCATCCTTCTACTGTTTTTACTGTATCAAACATTCCTTCTTTATCTTCTTGCAAGTCTTTATTGTAAGCGAGCGGTAATCCTTTCATTACTGTAAGTAAACTGAATAAATTACCGTATACTCTGCCTGTTTTACCACGGATTAGTTCCGCCATATCCGGATTTTTCTTTTGCGGCATAATGCTGCTTCCAGTTGCGTATTGATCGCTCATTTCAATAAATTGAAACTCTTGGCTACTCCATAAAATAAGTTCTTCACAAAAGCGCGATAAGTGCATCATAAGCATAGATGAGTTACTTAAAAACTCCAGGATAAAATCACGATCACTTACTGCATCTAAACTATTTTCATAGATTCCATTAAATCCAAGAAGCTCCGCACTATACTCTCGGTCGATCGGGAATGTCGTTCCAGCTAACGCTCCTGCTCCTAATGGGGAGATATTAATACGCTTTAACGAATCTTCATAACGATTTACATCACGCTCTAACATCCAAAAGTAAGCGAGAATATGATGAGCAAATGAAATCGGCTGAGCACGTTGCAAATGCGTATAGCCAGGCATAATTGTCTCAATGTTATTTTCTGCTTGATGAACAAGAACAGTTTGCAATTGTTTTATAGCTTTTATAATATGTTCTACCTTTTCTTTTAAATACAAATGCATATCTGTCGCTACTTGATCATTACGACTTCGGCCAGTGTGAAGTTTTCCTCCTACTTCGCCAATTTGTTCAATTAGCATCTTTTCGATGTTTAAATGAATATCTTCTGCTTCTACTGAAAATTGTAGCTTATTCTCTTTTGCTTCTTTCAATAAATATTGAAGACCTATCTTTATTTTCTCTGCTTCTTCTTTCGTAACGATGCCTTGCTTTGCTAGCATCGTTACGTGTGCAATACTCCCATTTATATCTTGATTTACTAATTGTTGATCGAAGGAGATGGATGCTCCGAACTCTTCAACCCATGCTTCCGCTTCTTCTGTAAAACGTCCGCCCCAAAGTTTGCTCACGCTTCCACCTTCTTTTGATTCACTTGGCTGTATACTTTCGTCGGTAAACCAAATAATGAAATGAATCCAACTGCTGCATCATGATTAAATTCATCTTGAGCAGTATATGTTGCTAATTTTTCATCGTATAAAGAGTATTCAGATTTACGTCCTTCTACAATCGCATGACCTTTAAATAATTTCACACGCACTGTACCTGTTACATTCTTTTGCGTTTCTTGTAAAAATGCATGAAGCGCTTGTTTTAAAGGTGAGAACCATAAACCGTTATAAATAAGTTCTGTTATTTTCTGTTCAATCACTGGTTTAAAATGCGCTACTTCTTTTACGTGTGTTAAATCTTCCAACTCTTTATGCGCAGTGATTAACGTCATTGCTGCTGGGCATTCGTATACTTCACGAGATTTAATACCGACAAGACGATTTTCTACGTGATCAATACGTCCAACGCCGTGTTTTCCAGCAAGCGCATTTAACGTTTTAATTAATTCTGCAAGTGAATATGCAGTGCCATTTAAAGTAGTCGGTACGCCTGCTTCAAATCCGATTTCTACAAACTCTGGTTTATTCGGTGTATCTTCTAATGCCAATGTCATCTCATATGCATCTTCTGGCGGCGCTGCCCATGGATCTTCTAAAATTCCACATTCGTTGCTGCGTCCCCATAAGTTTTGATCGATTGAAAACGGGCTATCTAAATTAATCGGAATTGGTACATCGTTTTCTTTTGCATATGCAATTTCTTCTTCACGTGACCATTTCCATTCACGTACAGGCGCAATCACTTCTAAGTAAGGATTTAATGCTTGGATAGAAACTTCAAAACGAACTTGGTCATTTCCTTTCCCTGTACATCCGTGTGCAACTGCAGTTGCGCCTTCTTGTTCTGCGATTTCTACTAATTTCTTCGCAATAAGCGGACGAGATAATGCAGAGACAAGAGGGTATTTCCCTTCGTATAATGTGTGTGCTTGCATCGCCATCAATGCATATTCATTCGCGAATTCTTCTTGAACATCAATCATATATGATTTAATTGCACCTACTGAAAGTGCCTTTTCTTTTACAAATGCTAAGTCTTTACCTTCCCCTAAGTCTAAACAAAGCGCGATAATATCATAATTCTTCTCTTGTAACCATTTAATTGCAACGGAAGTATCAAGACCTCCGGAATATGCTAATACAACTTTTTTCTTCTCCATTTTGCATCCCCCTAAAGAATAAATATTCATTTTCTTTTATAATAATTCACACTTTACCACCTTTCACAAAATGTATCAAGAGTCATTTTTAAATTTTTTCAAACAATTTCGTCGAACTTCTTTCTGTTTTTCTGTACAATATAAGCAGGACAACGGGGGTGAACTTATGGAAAAGTATTTCTTATACGATGATCATCTAGGAATTGAAATTCCTCATTTACAAGAAGATTGGGAAGATATCCCCGAAAAAATGCAGCATGCTATTTTACTAAGATGGGAACAAGTTCGCGGAAAGATTCCTGATCGAATAAAAGAACTCGAGCACTCTATTAATGCAAAACAGCATCATTTAAATAACGAAGAAGACTTCGAAATTTCTTGCAAATTGAATTCAGAAATTGCCGATCTCGCTTCCATCATTAATGACCTTTGGCTTTGGTATCGACTCACTCAAAATGTATCTGAGGGGAAAGCACACCAATGAAAAAAGCATGCCCCTCAATTACTTTGGGTCATGCTTTTTTGTCGTAACATGGTTTACAATATATTTCTTGTGCTGTTTTTGCCAAACACACATCAAAAGGGCCAACTAATATACTTCTTTCTTGCGGCAACTTTACAAAAGCAACAAGCTCTTCTTCATATTGAATTTTTTTCTGACATGAAATACATATTAATTCTTTTCTTTTGAACATTTCTTTTAGCATACCTTCACTCTCCCCTTTATCTATCTATATTAATATACTCTCATAATAGTTAAGACTTGTAAAAAAATGACACATTCCGAATCGAATGATTCATATACTATGTACAAAAGGAGGTCTACAGCTTATGCGTGCTTTCGTTATTATCGCTTTAACTTTTTTAAGTGTGATTAGTTGGGATGCGTTTTTCAAAGATAAAAGTGATGAAAAGAATACAACGGAATAAAACCTTTTTTTCTTACTTATTGGACAAACCGTTATAAACTGTCCAATCCTCCGAAATAACTTAGGCTTTTCTACAAAAATATTTAAACATAACATTTTTTGTAGATCCCCTCCGTTTATTGTCGGTTTCCATCCGCATACATTTTTTAAAAGTATGATATAATAGTATAAATCTTGAAGGAAGGGATTTTGATATCATGATCGCTCGAAGGATAATTTGGCAAAAAAAAGACTCTTCTTACACATAGCGTTTTGTTTAGGACTTAATTGTTACTAACTAAACAAAACAAAGAAGAGCAGGATTGCTAAATGACGAATCCTACTCCACGTTTTGTTTAGTCGTTTTAAGACTTAAACTAAAACGAAGGTAGGGAGAATTGATGGACGAGAGGATTATTCGTTATTTCTTCAGCGACATATAGCGTAGTTAGTTTTTTCGTAAACTAACTGAAAGCTACATGTGAGCTCGTAGTTAGTTTACAACACAAAAAGGACTACTAACTACGGAAAGAAGGAATAACGATGAGGAACATCCAAAGTCGGCAAATTATTAAAGAAATTTTTATGGTTTTAATCGGTTCATTTATTTTAGCAGCAGCGCTATATCACATTCACTTCCAAAACCACTTAACAGAAGGTGGATTTGTAGGAATTGCACTATTCATTCAAAACTTTTATGATATTTCACCATCTATTTCAACTGTATTAATGGATATCCCAATTATTTTACTGTGCGCTTCATTTTTAGGTAGAAAAATGGTTGGTTATTCATTCCTAGGTTCAATTTCATTCGGAGTATTTTATTCCTTTATGGAAAATTATTCTCCATTTACGGTAGATTTATCAAATAACTTATTTATAGCTGCAGTAGTTGGCGGTGCGTTAGCTGGTATTGGACTCGGTTTTATATTACGATTTGGCGGTGCAACCGGTGGAGACGATATTTTAACAATTGTATTAAGTAAACGAACTCGTTTTACAATTGGGCAAATTTTCTTCGTCTTTGACGCGATTGTTCTTGCGCTTTCATTATATTATTTAAATTGGACAGAAATTGCTTTTACTATTCTTTCGATTGCCGTACAGGCAAAAACATTGGATTTAATTTATTATCCAAAAACAGAAAAAACAGCAGAAAAGCAGCCAGTATCTGTTCCAATGTCCAAAAAACATGCAACAAATTAAAAAAGCGAAAGGCTTCGGCCTCTCGCTTTTTTTATGCTCTTTTTTCTTTCTCGACTATATGGCGCACTTGATAAAATCTATTTGCAAATTCAGTAACGTTTCTTGTTAAACGATAATTCACTGTAGATCCAATTGCCATTCCAATTACCGGTATACCTTGGAATAATTTACGACGAAGAGCATAAATCGAAAATGTCTTCAAAATTTGTTTTAACACAACCTCAGTAGAAGCTGTTTGTAGCACTGCTTCGTCTCCTTCGTAAAAGAACGAATCTTCTTGCTCCAGCTCTTGCAATAAATTGTACCATGCATATTGCTGAAGTCTTCCTGGTAGTAATGACGCATGAAACACCTTTAACGCAAGCATCATTTCATACGGCTTGTTCACATCATGTCCAAATGATGTTGCAATAAGTTGGACTGCCTTCACATTTAACGCGATCATAACCGGAAAATCCGCCGTTAATAATAATAAACCTCCAGCACCTGTTGCCCCACCTTGTACAAATGAATATAGACGATGACGTGCTGTTTGCTGCTCTGCTATGTATGTTAATTGATCAATAGATAATGCTTTCAAATCTTCAAGCTGTTCAATCGATTCATCAAATAACCTTGATGTTCCTAAAATCCGATTACGTGCATCTAACTGTGCTTGTGAACTTTGAATAAATGCATGCAAATGAAAGAGCCATCCATCTGCTTTCGTGAAGAATTCTTTTCGCTTTTTCTCAGGTAATTTCGCAACTGTAGCATGTAACCATTTATCAAACACTTTTTGAAAATCGGTCGCTTCTTGCTCAACTAATTGCGCTTCCCATTCTTTTATATTGTCTAAAATGGCTTGTTCTCGCTTCGATCGCATCGTAACAACCACCTCGTTCGATTTTTTTCTATTGTAACATATTTCTGCTTATTCTTTACAAATATGCTTGTCTATCTTTATTCACATACCATTTTTGAATGGCATAAAATATTAACAAAAAGGATGAGATAAATCACATGAATCTATCCGATATAAAAAAAGAATATAATGCGGTATTCAGCTTAGGACAAAACTGCTGGCCCGCTTGGGCATTATATCAATTAGAATTATCACCATTTTTTGGCGTTATTGATTTTATGCTAAGTCCCTCATTAGAAAAAGTGAATGTATTATTACAAAATCGATTTGACCGCTTTTTAAATTTCGAAAATTTATCCTTCATCTCATTTTGGGATGATGATGCAAAATTAAGATTAAGGGACAACCTTTATGAAATTGACTCCTGTCATGACTTTAAAACAGATGTAAATACACCAACTTCTTGGCCTTCTTATACAGAAATTAAGTTAAACTATGAACATCGTATTAATCGTTTTCTAGCTACAATTGAAACGGCAGAATCCATATTATTTATTCGAACTGGAGGAACATATGAAGAAGCATGTTCCCTAGAACAAAGTTTATCTCAAATCGTTACACATACATTCTCTGTCCTGTTACTAATTCCTGCCGATATACCAACTATCACCCAAGAAGATTGGGGATTACAACGTATTTGCGTTATGAAATGTCCTATTATGGATGTATACCAATACAATGAAGCATTTTGGAAAGACTTATTTGATGGAATTACAATTAGACCGCACACTTAAATACACGATACTTTTATCACACCATACATTATAATCGTCCTTATACAAAACAAATAAGGAGTGATTCTATATGTATCCACGTGCAAAAGCTTTCGGTCTTGCTGTACATCAAGATCGCCTTCTCGTACAAGAATATTATACAGAAGGCGAAATATATTATCGTCCTCTTGGCGGTTCAATTGAACTTGGTGAAAAATCAGCACATACTGTTATTCGGGAGTTTAAAGAAGAGCTTCATACGGAGATAGAAATCACCAATTATTTAGGGTGTTTAGAAAATGTCTTTCATCTCGATGGAGACATTGGTCATGAAATCATTCAACTATATTCTTTGCGTTTATTAGACACGTCACTATATGAAATGAAAATATTAAATATACAAGATGAAGAAACAGTAGCGTATGCGAAATGGATTCCTATTACGGCATTCATTCAGAAAGAAAAAATATTATATCCAGATGGAGTTTTAAAATACATCCAAAAGAAAAAAGACGAAATCCTATAGGATCTCGTCTTTCTTTTCATATATTAACCAATATCTCCAAGACGTAGTACGTCACGAGCAATCATAACTTCTTCGTCAGTTGGAATTACGATAATTTTTACTGGAGAGTGTGGGAAGCTGATGAATGCTTCTTCACCGAATACGTTATTACGTTTTGCATCGAAGTATACGCCCATGTACTCAAGGCCTTCTAATACACGCTCACGAATAATCGCACTGTTTTCACCTACACCAGCTGTGAAGATGATTGCGTCTACACCTTTCATACGAGCAGTGTAAGAACCGATGTATTTGTGGATACGGCTTACGAATACATCAAGTGCTACTTTCGCACGGTGGTCGCCTTCTTCTTCTTTCGCAATGATGTCACGTAGGTCACTAGAGTAACCAGTAAGACCTAACATACCACTCTTCTTGTTTAATACGTTAACTACTTCTTCTACTGTTTGGCCTGTTTTTTCCATGATGTATGGAATTAACGCAGGGTCAAGGTTACCAGAACGTGTACCCATTGTTACACCAGCAAGTGGTGTGAAGCCCATAGAAGTATCGATAGATTTACCGCCTTCTACTGCTGCGATACTTGCACCGTTACCTAAGTGACAAGAAAGTAAGCTTAAGCTTTCAATTGGACGACCTAATAATTCAGCCGCACGCTCAGTTACATATTTATGAGAAGTTCCGTGGAAACCGTATTTACGGATGCCGAATTTTTCATAGTACTCATATGGTAAGCTGTATAGGAATGCAGATTCCGGCATTGTTTGGTGGAATGCTGTATCGAATACTGCTACTGCTGGTACGTTTGGTAATACTTCTTGGAATGCTTTAATACCAACAACGTTTGCTGGGTTATGAAGTGGTGCTAAATCGCTTAATTCTTCGATATCAGCTAATACTTCATCAGTAATTAAAACAGAGTCAGCAAATTTTTCGCCGCCGTGAACAACACGGTGACCGATACCGCCAATCTCATCTAGAGATTTAACGATTCCGTTTTCAGTTAACTTTTTAAGAAGCATATTAACTGCTACTGCGTGATCTGGAATGTTTGTAATTTCTTTTTGTTTTTCGCCATCTACAGTAATAGTGAAGATACTATCTTCTAAACCGATACGTTCTACTAAACCTTTTGTTAATACTGTTTCACTTGGCATTTCAAATAATTGGAATTTTAAGGAAGAGCTTCCTGCGTTAATCGCGATGATTTTTGACATCTAGTCTTTCGCCCCTTTTTCTCTTGGTAGTTGTGTGGATGTTTCCACAAACCGCTCGATTTTATCTGATCAAATTCACTAAATATGAAAACGTTTCATCATTAGCAAATTTTATACTCACGATTTTAATTTAAACATCGTCCGACATATATTTCAAGTGAAAAAATTGTAACACCAAGAAAAAATATATATTACAGATTTCAAAAAAATTCAGTTAAATCTTGTATATATTTAAAAATATGACATATTATATAAAACTGTACTACATAAATCACTAATGCTGTTACATATACCTAGCTTTATTTATGTGTTGCAAACCAAGTATTTAATTGATCCATAATGTCTTCCATCGCCTTCATGTTAGAGAATTTAGGCAACTCCACTAATAACGCCTGTTTTGGCATTGTTACATTAGCGCCTTTCTTTTGGAGAACAAATATACTTTTTGCATTTTTCTCGTTTTTAAACATGGAAACAGGAAGCTGTAATAACCCTTGAATAAAGCATGTTTCTTTAATAAATGCATGTAATTTTGGTGCCTGGTCACTTTCAAAAATGAAGTTTGGTACTAAGAAGAATAAGTAACCGCCCTCTTTCGTATGTTTCACACTTTGTTCAATAAATAAGTGATGGGCATACGACATTCCTTCATCTGCTTTTAATTTATATTCACTTGCACCGATTTCGTTTGGATAATAACCAACTGGCAAGTCTGAAACGACTGCATCAACTGGATCGATATAAAGTGGTGCTAGTCCATCTTGATGGAAGAATTCGATTGCATGCTTTTGTAAATTTGCATTTACTAAAGCAAGTTTAATTAGCACTTCATCCACTTCTACACCAAATCCACTCATTGTTAGTCCTTCTTTAGCGCTATTAAACACTGTAGTCATTAAGTTACCTGTTCCAATTGCAGGATCTAAAACTGTAATTTCATTTTGACCTTGCATAAATTTATGGAATAAGTAACTCATGAACATCCCAACTGCATCAGGTGTCATTTCGTGATTCGCTTGTACGCCTTCTTTCATTCCTTTTAAGATGGCTAACTGAAATGCTTTACGAATTTCTTCACCTTTATATGTTTCTTCATTAAACGTACTATATTCACGATTCAGCCTTTCAATTGCTGATTCGGATAATTCCTCTTGTAAAATCGCTCCCTCAAACAAGTTATCACCTGTTTCTACAAGCGCCTCTAAATATGTTACATCTAATTCTTTACGTAAAACTACCGCAGAAGAATCAAAAATAGAAAATAATGTTTCTACTGTCTGACTCACGTACATTCCTCCTTCTCTCTTTTACACATAACTTATATCATACCACAAAGTGATTTTTTCCAAAAAGAAAAAGCGACCTCCTGTAAAGAGCTCCCCTTTAGTTATATATGATATAACGTTTTTTCTCATATATCGATGCCGTTACAGAGCAATATATGAGAAAAAACGACCTCTTTATAAGAGGTCATTTTCTTCACATTACTTCGCAGATTTAGCTGCTTCTAATGCTGCTTCATAGTTTGGATGGCTTGTACCTTCGCTTACGTATTTTACGTAAACTACTTTGTCATTGCTATCTACTACGAATACTGCACGAGCAAGTAAACGAAGTTCTTTCATTACTAAGCCGTAAGCTTCACCGAATGAAAGGTCGCGGTGGTCAGAAAGTGTTACAACATTTTCTAAACCGTTTGCTGCACACCAGCGTTTTTGAGCGAATGGTAAATCAGCGCTAATTGTTAATACTTTCGCGTTTTCAATACCTGCTGCATCTTGGTTAAAACGACGTGTTTGTGCATCACACACACCTGTGTCGATTGAAGGTACAACACTAATTAATTTCACTTCGCCTTTGTATGTTTCTAAACTTACTGGAGATAAGTCGTTTGCTAATACTTGGAAGTTTGGCGCTTGATCGCCAACTTTAACTTCTGTTCCAACTAAAGTCATTGGATTACCTTTAAAAGTTACGTTTGCCACTTGAAAATCCTCCCTTATTTAAACAAAATATGTACAATGTAAATGATAGTTTGTCCCTATCGATAATGCAAATAAAATCGCTTTATTTACAAAAAAATTAAAGAAGCTAACCTATTGATTAGCTTCTTTATTCGTTAAATTTGAAATTCAGGATCATCTTCTTTTCGTTTATCCATCATTTCTTTCACTTTATCAACAGCTTGTGGCGCTAATTCAATTATCTTATCGATGACGTGTGTTTGTTTATCTAAGTGCAATACTTTCACACCATCTCCATTTATAACAAGAAAGGCAACAGGATTAATAGAAACTCCTCCACCACTTCCCCCGCCAAATGGATGACGGCCTGAATGTTCTACTTTACCAAATTCACTTCCACCAGCAGCAAATCCGAAACTTACTTTCGAAACTGTAAGAATTACGCTTCCATCTGCCGCTTTAATTGGGTCACCAACAATTGTATTTACATCAGTCATTTGTTTTAAATGCTGCATTGCTGTTGTCATTAAACCTTGAATTGGATGGTCCATTCTATATCCCCCCTATGCTTGAACAGATTTTTCTGTCATACCAGATCTTTGTCTTCTCATAAATACGAGTAATTTGACGCCAGTTTTTATAGCGCGGAATATACGAAAAGATGCTGTTAACTCGCATCTTGATGCAAATCCTTTCCCTTGAAAAACTGGGGTAATTTCAAATTCTGGTACGTCGACAATATGCATATATTGTCCGACAACTCCAGCAGCCATACCTTTTGTCCCCCATGCATATCCAGTGACAATTCCAGTACTAGCTGCATCGCCTGCTCCAATTTGTGTATGCCATTTCCAACCATTGATTTTCACTCGTTTGAGAAAATCTTTAACAATAGTATGAACTTCTTGAAGCTTTTTTATCAGTTCACCAATGCTGTCAAGTTGCGCCATAATTTTATTATCGAGTCCGCCGTCCTCTTCAGCTTTTTCGATTTTCTGTCCTGTCTTTTTCTGCTGTTTTTCAATTCTTTCCAACACATCAAATGTATATCGAATCATCCATATTTTCACTTGAAGCAAACATTGCTTTTCCATTTCTGAATATAAAAATGTCACCTTAAGCTTTATTTTCGACAATAGTATAAACAAAATAAAAAGAAGAAGAATTATTATTCCAATTACGAGCCACTTCATACGTATCATCCTTTCACTCCGTACCCATTATCGACAAGTTTATTCATCGTTAAACAGAGTTTTATAAGATTGAATATAAAAATTTTTCTAAAAATAAAAAGGTATTTTGACAATTTATATCGAAATATATTATTTGAACATATCATCAGGGAACGGACTCTAATGATATGTAGCACGAAAAACAGAAAATTTAACTGCAGTGGAGGGATACATAATGGCAGATCGTCGCAATTTATTTTTCTTTTATGGTGATGACAAAGCAACGCTCGTTGAAAAAATGAAACCAATCTATCGTATTTTAGAAGAGAATGGATTTACCATATTAGATCATCCAAAAAATGCAAACGCTATCGTCAGTGTTGGAGATGATGCAACCTTCTTACAAGCCGTTCGTAAAACTGGTTTTAGAGAAGATTGCTTATACGCAGGGATTTCTACGAAAGATGAAATTTCTTTCTACTGCGATTTCCATATTGATCACGTTGATACAGCCCTTCAAGAAATTACAAAAAATGAAATTGAAGTGCGAAAATATCCAACAATTCAGGTAGATGTAGATGGCAGTACATCTTTCCATTGTTTAAATGAGTTCTCATTACGTTCTAGCATTATTAAAACATTCGTTGTAGATGTTCATGTTGATGATTTATATTTCGAAACATTTAGAGGGGACGGTTTAGTAGTTTCTACCCCAACAGGAAGTACTGCTTACAATAAATCATTGCATGGTGCAGTTGTTGACCCGCTTATCCCATGTTTCCAAGTAAGCGAACTAGCATCTTTAAACAACAACACTTACCGTACGCTCGGTTCACCTTTCATTTTAAATCACGAACGTACATTAACTTTAAAACTAAGACCAGACGGTAACGATTATCCTGTTATCGGCATGGATAACGAAGCGCTTAGCATTAAACAAGTGGAAAAAGCTGTTGTACGCTTAAGCGATAAACAAATTAAAACAGTTAAATTAAAAAACAACTCTTTCTGGGAAAAAGTACAGAGAACGTTTTTATAAGATTAAAATAACCGCAGAATTATGGAATTCCATAATTCTGCGGTTATTTATTTCCCCCGATTGGCGCGAACAATAATCTCTTACTATCCGGCCGTTATTCTTGTCAGTTTTTGTCGGTAAGTCGATATATTCCGAAAACCGCTCATATATTTTTACGCATCTTTTCTATAGACAACTTGGCCATCTATTACGGTCATTTCTGCTTGTACTTCTTTTATTTCTTCTGCCTCAATTTCAAAAATATTGCGGTCTAATATTGTAAAATCTGCTTCATATCCTTTTGCAATTTGCCCTCGCTTCGCTTCTTTTCCGATTGCATAGGCACTTCCTGTTGTAAATAAAGAAACAGCCTCATAAACCGTTAATCTTTCCTCAGGCATATAGCATATACCGTCAATAAAACTTCTACGTGTAACAGCGCTATATATGCCTAAAAACGGATTCACTTGTTCAATGGGAGCATCTGAGCCACCGTTGCAGTGTAATCCTGCTTCCAGTAACGTCTTCCAAGCGTACGCATAACGAAGACGGTGCTCGCCTAGTTTTTCAATGACTGACGGAAAATCTGATGAAAGAAAGACTGGCTGTATATCGATAATGGCTTGCAAGTTTTTCATTCTTTCTATCAACTCTTCACGAGCAAGCTGACAATGAATAATACGGTCACGTAACCCTTCTGCTGGTGGATATAATTCGAGTGCATCAATGACATATTCAAGCGATAAGTCACCGATAGTATGAATCGCAACTGGCATATGTAAATCTCGTGCTTTCTTTACTAATTCCGCAAGTTCTTCACGTGAGAAAATCGCAACTCCATTTGTTTCCTTCGCATCTTCATACGGTTCACTTAATAATGCTGTTCTTCCGCCAAAAGAACCGTCAGAGAAAATTTTCATTGCTCCAAATTCAATACAATGTTCATTTTCATATTCTCTTCGTTCATGTGCTACTTCATGGTGAACGAGCAAATGGGCTTTAAATGGCATTTCTTTTATAACGTGAGAAAACGCATTATATGTTTTTCTAAAACCACCATAATAATTTAAATCTTCCGTATGCCCGCCAACAAGTCCGTATTTCCAGCAATCTTTAATCGCTGTTTGCAGAGCTCTTTGTAAATAAGCTTCATCAATTTCTGGCTGAACATGTTTAATTAATTCTTGCCCTTGTTCATATAAAAGCCCTGTTAACTTATTTGATGAATCTCTACCAATTTTCCCGCCTTTTGGATCTTCTGCCTTTTCTGTTATATTCGCTTCTTGCAGTATGTATGAATTCACCCATGTAACGTGACGACAAACTCGCTTTAATAAAATGGGATGTTCTTTCGAAATTTCATCTAAATCACGCGCATGAACATCTTTCGTATCTGTAAAGTTATTTTCATTCCATCCTTCTCCAATAATCCAAGAGCCCTTTGGAGCTTCTTCCACTCGCTTCTGAACAAGAGTAAGCACTTCGCCATAAGATGTACAATTTGATAAATCTAGACGGAGTAATCTCTCTCCATGCCCAATAAGATGCATATGACTATCAACGAGACCTGGGATCATTGTTTTGCCTTTTAAATCGTACAATGTAACCGCGGCATATTGGTTTTCTAACTCTTCTTTACTTCCAACATCAACGATCGTACCGTTTTCAACGTAAACAGCGTCCACTTTTTCATTTTCTTCTCTCACTGTGTAAATGGTGCCGCCATACCAAATTTCTCCCATATATCCCATCTCCTTTATTTTTTATTGTATAAAAAAAAGCACCATTTCAAAACATGGTGCTTTTCTAAAAATTACTTTTGTTCGGTAGTAGATGTTGTAACTTGCCATTCAATATTAAATTTATCTTTTACTTGTCCGTATGCTGGGCTCCAGAATGTTTCTTGAAGTGGCATGATAACTTCTCCACCTTCTTGTAACTTATCGAATACTTCTTTTGCTTTTTCTGCATTACTAATTTGAATTGCGATTGTTACTTGAGATCCGATTGCATGCCCTTGACCTGGGAATGTATCAGAAATCATAAGATCCGTATTACCAACTTTTAAAGTAGCGTGTAAAACGCGCTCTTTCGCTTCAGCTGGAATCGGGTATTCTGGATTTTCAGGCATGTCACCAAAAGTTTGCATAACTTCTACTTTTGCATCTAAAGCCTCTTTATAAAACTGTACAGCTTCTTGCCCACTACCATCTAAAACTAAGTACGGATTAATACCTAAAATCATACGGACACCTCTTTTTTAAATTTATAAAATAGAACTTGTGTTCGTTTTTATTTTATCATTGATTTACATTTCATTCAACTATTTACTTCACTGTTTTCAAAATTATTTTGACGGAATCTCCATCTCTTGTTTTCTAAGTTCAATACGGCGAATTTTTCCAGAAATCGTTTTTGGTAGTTCATCTACAAATTCAATTTTGCGAGGGTATTTATATGGTGCAGTGAGTTCTTTGACGTGTTGTTGGAGTGTTGGAATTAATATTTCTTCGTTCTTTTCTATATTCTCTCTTAATACGATAAATGCCTTCACGACACTTCCACGAATTTCATCAGGACTTGCGACAACTGCACATTCTCTTACGTAAGGATGTTTTACAAGTGCATCCTCTACTTCAAACGGCCCGATTGTATAACCAGAGCTAATAATGATATCATCGCCGCGCCCTTCAAACCAGAAGTAGCCGTCTTCATCTTTCTTCGCTTTATCACCTGTAATATAATAATCACCGCGAAATTGCATCGCTGTACGCTCATCGTCTTTGTAATATTGTTTAAAGAGGGCCGGCGTTTCAATGTGAACTGCAATATCACCAACTTCGCCTACTTTAACTGGAGTACCTTCCTCATTTACGATATCGACATGGTTACCTGGCGTTGGTTTCCCCATTGATCCTGGTCTAATATCCATCCCTTTCATTACACCAACAAGTAATGTGTTTTCCGTTTGCCCATAGCCGTCTCTCACTGTAATATGAAAGTGCTTTTTGAACGTTTCAATGACTTCTCTATTTAACGGCTCACCTGCCGATACAGCGCTATGTAGTGCCTCTAAATTGTACTGGCTTAAATCTTCTACCTTTGCCATTAATCTATACTCAGTCGGTGTACAACAAAGTACATTCACCTTATTATCGTCTAATAAGTTTAGGTACGTTTTCGGTTCAAACTTACCGTGATATACAAACCCTGTTGCCCCTGATCCTAAAGTTGCTAAAAACGGGCTCCAAATCCACTTTTGCCAGCCTGGACTAGCTGTTGCCCATACAATATCATTCTCTTCAATTCCGAGCCAATTTGGAGCGCTCGTACGTAAATGAGCGTATGCCCACGCATGTGTATGAACGACACCTTTTGGATTTCCTGTCGTTCCTGACGTGTAAGATAAAAAGACCATATCTTCTTTATCTGTCTTCGCCATTTCTAACATGTCACTCTCTGTTTCTAACGCTGTTTTTAAATTAATCCATCCATCTACTGACTGTTCGCTCAGGACAAATTTTCGAAGAGATTCCATCGCTTCTATATCATCAAACTGCCTAATATACGGCTCATAGCTTACTATCGCTTTTACTTCTCCATGTCCAATTCGATATTCTATATCTTTTTTACGTAACATTTCCGAGCTTGGAATTACGACAAATCCTGCTTTAATAGCAGCAATATACGTCATGTACGCTTCAATTAAACGCGGCATCATAATGAGAAGCTTGTCCCCTTTTTGCAAACCACTTTTTATAAAAGCGTTTCCAATTTTATTCGCACCTTGCATTAATTCAGCGTATGTAACTTCCCTTCGATTCCCTTTATCATCTTGCCAAATTAAAGCTAACTTCCCTTTATCACCTGTATATTTCTCTATTTCAGAAACTAAATTATAAGACGGTGGCGCCAACAATTCTTCTCGCTTCATAAAATATCCTCCCTTTTCTTTATGCCTCCTTTATATAATAAAGAATTTTCAGTTAATTTTGAACCCTCTTCTTTTGACAAATTTTTCAGTTCTGTCGAATTAGTAAACGAAATTACATCGACTTACCGACAAATAGCGACACAACACAAAAAAAGAAAGAGCGGGAGAACCCGCTCTTTCTAAGCCATCATATGGGATTATTTTTGGTAACCGCCTAATTGTTGCTCAGCTAGTGAAACTAGACGTTTAGTGATTTCACCACCAACAGAACCATTAGCGCGAGCTGTTGCATCAGCTCCAAGTTGAACACCAAACTCTTGAGCGATTTCGTATTTCATTTGGTCTAATGCTGATTCAGCACCAGGAACCGCTAATTTATTTGTGCTACGTGACATGTTATATCACCTCCTTGTGAGTATAGAGTGTGATAAATAACATGACTTCATACACGTTTTAGATATGGTAATTTATGGTTTTAGAAAAGTTCTTCAAATTTTTCTTCTTCCGCCACTACTTCTACCGTTTGTAATACCATTGTTTCTTTGTTCGCTACAGCTTCATCGATTAATGGTGTGAAATCGTATTTCGCTTCAAAACGATTTGCTTTTTCACGTTTCGGCTTCGTCGCTGGGCTTGCTGGTGTGAATACAGTACAGCAATCTTCATATGGACGAATTGAAATATCATACGTGCCGATTTCTTCAGCGATTTTAATAATCTCTAATTTATCCATCGTAATAAGCGGACGAATAACTGGGTAGTTTGTTACTTCGTTAATCGTATGCATACTATCTAACGTTTGGCTTGCTACTTGTCCAAGACTTTCACCAGTCGTAATTGCAAGTGCGTTACGCTCCTCAGCAATGCGTTCTGTAATACGCATCATCATACGGCGCATAACCGTCATTGAATAGCTAGATGGGATTTCTTTATTAATCGTTTTTTGCACTTCTGTAAACGGAACAAGGTGAAGCGTTACTCGTTTACAATACTTCGTTAACTCTTGTGCTAAATCGATTACTTTTTGTTTTGCACGCTCACTTGTGAAAGGTGGACTATGGAAGTGAACTGCTTCCACAGATACGCCGCGTTTCATCGTTAAGTAAGCTGCTACTGGGCTATCAATACCACCAGAAAGAAGTACCATTACTTTTCCGCCAACGCCAACTGGTAAACCGCCAGCTCCCATACGCTCATCGCACATGATATAGCTATAGCCACTGCGGATCTCTACGCGTACATTTACATCTGGATTATGAACATCTACTGTAATATCTTCTGTATTTTCTAGAATGTGTCCGCCAATCTCAGGTAATAATTCCATCGTTCTCATTGGGAAATGCTTATAAGAACGGTGTACAGTAATTTTAAATGTTTTCACATCACCTTTTACTTGTAAGAAAGCTGCTAATGCACCTTCTTTAATGTCTTCTAATTCTGATGGTACTTTCATCGCTAAGTTAAACTTATGAATACCAAATACATCCTTCAATCTTTCAGAGACTGCTTCATGATCTTCACCATTTAACTGGATGTACATACGATCATGTGTTGCATCGATTTTAATATTTGGGAATTTTTTCAGTTTGAACTTCACGTTATCTTTTAATGTGCTTACAAACTTAGAACGGTTCTTACCTTTTGTCGTCATTTCTCCGTAACGCACTAAAATATATTCATATTTCAACATAATTTCTTTACCTCATCACTTCATATAATTTTGGCATCGTCTCTTTTACAATACCTTCAAATTGTTTTACTTCTTCCATTGTGTTTTCTGGTGCCAAACTAATACGAATAGCGCTTGCAGCTGCTGCAAGCGGCACTCCCATTGACACTAACACTCTGCTCACTTCATTTGCTTTTGAAGAACAAGCAGATTTCGTTGACACATATACACCGTGTTCTTCTAAAGCATGAACGACTACTTCTGGTTTTAAACCAACAAATGATACATTTAAAATGTGCGGTACTGCATATGCAAGCGACGTGTTAATCGTTACATCTTCCATCTCTTTAAAGAAACGAACAAGCTCTGCTTGTAAACTTTGCAAATGAGCTACCTTTTCTTTCACTTGTTCCATTGTCATACGAAGTGCTTTCACCATCGCTACAATGCCAGGTAAATTTTCTGTACCAGAACGATACTTAAGCTCTTGTTGACCACCTGATAAAATCGGATCTAATCTTACGCCATCGCGTACATAAAGAAGACCCGTTCCTTTTACACTGTGGAATTTATGTCCAGATATTGAGCAAAGATCAATATGAGACGCATATAAATCAAGCGGTACTTTCCCTATCCCTTGTACATGATCTACATGGAATCTTATTTTCGGATGATTCGATAATAACGTTCCAATTTCAGCAACGGGCTGAATTGCTCCAGTTTCGTTGTTCACATGAATAATTGACACAAGAATCGTATCTTCACGAAGTGCTCGTTTCACATCTTCTACCGACACAACACCATGCTCGTTAACCGGTAAATATGTTACATCAAACCCGAGTTCTTCTAATTGCTTATATGCCTCAAACACAGACGCGTGTTCAATATTTGTTGTAATGATATGTTTGCCACGCGAACGATTCCTCATCGCTATCCCTTTAATCGCAAGGTTATTCCCTTCCGTTCCACCTGATGTAAAAATAATTTCAGAAGGTTTAACACGAAGAAGCTGCGCTGCAATCGTTCTTGATTGTGTTAATAGACGCTCTGCCTCTCCTCCAAGCGAATGAATAGAAGAAGGATTACCAAAATATTTCCCAGCAACCGTCACGTACGATTGAAGAGCTTCTGGATATGGCTTCGTCGTCGCACTATTATCAAAATAGATCATCGTTCTTCCCCTTTCAGCGCTATCACATCGTATAATCATATCATAAATACGTGTCATTACGCTAAGACTACGCAAAGGTTCCATTTTATCTCGATTGGTGAAGGCTAATAATTGTCGAGGATGCCCTCCTATTACAGTTTCACTTTATCCCGCATGAACGGGCAATAAGACTCTCACCTCAAAATCCAGTTAGAGCAAAGAAGTTAGGTAGGAGTCGGGCTGTCCGTAAATGCCCGATTGGTGAAGGCTAGTAATCAATGGGGATGAATCCTCCTACTGATTACAGTTTCACTTTATTTTGAAACGAATAACCTTGCTGTATTCCGCTATTCATTATAGCAACATCGTCTGCAAAATTACACAAAAAAACAAACCCTTTTATGAAAGGGTTTGTTCATTGTCTACATATTCAGCTATTTTTTGAACAACGCCAGGTTCAAGTTGCTCTAATACTGAAGCCGCTTGTTCTAAAGCTGCATCGTATTGGTATTCACGGAATAATTTCTCAGCATAATTTAAACTTTCTGCTAGGTTTTCATCATGACTACGGTAACGGTTACCGTACTGAATTAATTTTTCCACTAAATATGCTTGTCCAATTAACTCTTCTGTCATTTCAGCCACACCGTTCACAGTTGTGTATGCTTCTTCTAAACTGCTATTTACAGCGTTCATATTTAACGGCTTCACTTCTAATTGTTCATATACAGCTTGCATTGCCATTTGCCCTCTTTTTAAATCTTCCATAATACTCTCTGGAAGACCTGGCAAATTCGACTTTTGCATAAAGCGTTTCGTTTCGAAAATAGTATTTCGCATTTCTTGTAACTTCTCACGTGCTTCAAATTCTTCTTTGCGCATCGCTTGCAGCATTTCTTTATATTCTGCATGAAGTACTTTTAACGTTTCACATTGCTCATAAACCTCTTCTAGTTCCTCACGAATAATAGAGAAGGCAATATCTTGTTCTGCAACGCGTAATTGTAGCATTTCAAAACGTTTCGTTAAAATGTGCATTTGCTTTTCAATTACTTTTTGAGACTCAATGTCTTTATCTTGTAACTGATAGCTTTGTTTCACAAGTTGTGTTTCTGTTTTCGTTTCAATCGTTTCGATACGCATTTCTTCTAAGTCATCGTAAACAGAAAGTGTTTTTTGCTCCACATAATGTCTCGCATGTACTTCTTGTTCCAATTGATCGTAGAAGCCATCTAAACGTGTTTTTAAGTTTTCTACTTTTTCAGCCGCTTCTGTTATATGAAGCTCCTGTATATCCATTAAACATGTTTGTAGTTGTTTCGTCATATCGCGAACTTCTTTAGGGACTTCCAAATAATCTAATACATAACCTTGTCTTACCATATCATTATGTCCGTGTAATAAATCTTCCAGCTGAACTGGTAACGTCGCTTGACACTCTACCAATAAATCTGGAATTTGGTGAATAATGATTTCTAAATCTGCTAAACCTTCTTCCAAACTAATAACAATTTCTCTCGCTTTTAAATAGTCGCCATTGTTTGTTGCTTCTTCAAAGGTTTTAAATTTCTCAGATTCAGCGTCTAGCATCTCTTCGATTTTCTGCTCTGCTGCTCCATACATATGTCTATGAGCAAGAACACTCTTTTTCATACTACGATATGTATCACGTAACCCTTCAATTTCCGAGCTATTTTTCTCATGGCTTTCTAACAATTGCTGTAATTCATTTAAAATGTCAGTAATACGATTATCAGCGTCATCTAAACCACTTATGGATTCGTTCATCGCATGCTTTGCTTTTCGGAAGGAGAATTGCGAGGCGAATTTTCGCGCTTGCGCTAAATCTTTGTCAGCTTTCGGAAGGGTTGTTGATACAATTTCATCCCATTCTTCACGCCATTTACCAAACAGTTCTTCTGTTTGACCCGTCATGTTTAAATCTTTTACCCGTTTTAGTTCATCTGCCACAGGTTTATCTTTTATCTCTTGTTTCCACTGCTCCAGTGCTTCAATATCTTTATATGAACGATTTCTTATCACAAGCTCTATCATGAGCAGCACTAGAATAGAGCTTACTACAATGATAACGATCGTCAGGATAGAATCCATGCAAAAAAGCCTCCTAGTTATATCTCTTTTTTTGTCCGTTCCGTTTATGAAATGGAAGGCATTATGTATAAAAAGGGAATTCCCCTATATTTAACAACTAACAATGTACTAATCATACCATGTAATGGTTTGTTTTTGACCTAGTTTTTTTTAAAATTTCATGTTTCTTTCAATGTGATTGTAATCTTTCTCAATATTCCGCCTACCTCACTCCCTATCCTCAAATGATTGTAATAACAAACAATCTTTCGTATGGGATACGAAATAAATTTTCCGCATGAGTGGTGGTTCAACAGAAATTACATGTACATTTCCTTGCCTTACAGACTGCTCTACTGCCCTTTCTGGAAGTAACGTGATACCAAGACCAGCTTTTACCATTGCAAGCATCGGTTCTGCGTAAGATGTTTCCACAGCTATAGTTGGTTTTACACCTATTTCATGAAACATGTTCATAATCATTTTCCTTACATCACATATTTCTGGATATACAATTAATTTTTCATTGTGCAGCTCTTCTATTTGAATGACTATCTTCTCTTTGTACGGATGATTATTTGAAACGGCACAAACAATTTTCTCTTGTTGCACTTCTTTTATATACGTAGCACCTTCTACTACTGAATCGATGAACATCGCGTCAATCTCCCGCGCTTTAAATAAATCTCTTAATACTTCCGTATGCCCGATTTGCCATTCCACTTCGAACTCATCACCTAATATATCTTTACATTCTGATATGTAATGCTCCGCTAAACTCGGTAGTATACCAATTGAAAACTTCCGGTTCTCTTGATACCCCCTCATTTCTGTTTTCACTTCATTTATTTGCTCCAAAATCGGTAACATTCTTTTTATAAATAACTCTCCTGCCTCCGTTAACTCTACTCCTTGCGCAGAACGTTTAAGTAAAGTAACCTCTAAATCCGCTTCTAACTTTTGAATTTGTTTACTAAGCGCTGGTTGTGATATATGTAAAATCTTACTTGCCTTTGATAAACTTCGCGTATGCTTCACTTCAATAAACGATCGTACTGCCTCCAAATCCATCGTACACACCTCTAACAAAAAGTTATAACCGTTATAAGAAATCGATATTTCCTCCTATAAACAATTACTCTTTATACTTATTTCATCAACTTACTATAACGAAATGTAAAGGGGAAAGATACTCTTGAACAAAAAACAAATGCTACTCGGATCCTTTCTATGCTTACTCGCCGTCACTGCCTGGGGATTTATGTTTCCTGTAATGGCAAGTGCTCTGCAATTTATCGATCCATTCTTCTTCACAACGCTTCGCTATGGATCAGCAGCTATTATTTTTCTTATTTTGCTATTAATTACTGAAGGAAAGACTTCACTCCGCTTAGAAAAAAGAACACTTTCTCTATTCTTTTACGGGACAGTCGGTTTCGCGGGGTATGGTTTTCTCGTTTTCTACGGACAGCAACTTGCCGGACCTTCCGGAGCAATCCATGCAGCTATGATTCAATCCCTTATGCCACTGATTGCCTTATCACTGCAATGGATAACCCAAAATCGCCGCCCACAAAACTATACATTCCTTTGTATGTTCGTTGCATTACTTGGTGTTATGCTTGTCATTTCAAAAGGAAATATTGAATTACTATTTGGAGCTGCAAGCCACTTATCAACAAATATATTGATGCTATGCGGCGTTACTTGCTGGGTCATTTATACAAACGGGGCTGCTCGTTTTCAATCTTGGTCACCACTTAGGTACACGACATTAACTTGTTTATTTGGCTCCATTTCACTCATCGTTATTGTTACTTTCTTAACGTACACAAATATAGTTACTATGCCGTCACTGCGTACAGTTGTGAGCGTTCGTTTTGAGCTCTTTTATATGTCGATTATCGCAGGCGTTATCGCTGTATTTTGCTGGAATATGGGAAATCGCTATATTTCATCTATTAACGGCATATTATTTATGAATTTAGTTCCTATCCTTGCACTCATTGGTTCTATCTTTCGAGGTTATACAGTCGATAAAATTGAAATCGCTGGAGCCGCATTAACAATTATCGCGCTATTATGTAACAATTTATGGCAAAGAAAAGTAAACATAAAAATCCCCACCTCAGTTCGTTAGGTGGGGATTCTTCACATATGAACAGCTCTTGGCCATTCATGGTACATATTCGCTTTACATAATGCTTGTTCCATCCATTGCTCAATCTCTTTCGTATACATTTCTATGAAAAATGTCTCAGACGGGAAAGAATGGAGTACTTCTGATATATATTGTGGATATAAAAACGGCATACTTATCATACCTTTTAATTGCGTCATAAACATTGTAAATGATACTTTCTGAAATTCTTGTTTCATTTGTCCTTGTCTAATCATTTGTTCTATATAATATCTTTCTTTAGAAAAATAAACGGTCATCACTTCACGAATTAATGTCGTATCAAGCGAAAGCTCTCGGTAGAAGAAACGTGTTAGTTCTCTATTTTCAAATTGATATCGTAAAATCCCGCGCACCATTTGCACCATTACATCTTTAGCCGACAAATACTCTCTCTGTTCAAACGACATTTCAATCACATGAATATATCCTTCTAAAAAATCAGTAATAAGCTGTTCTAATAAACCTTGCTTCCCAGCAAAATAATATGAAATATTCGCTACATTCACATCCGCTCGCTTTGCAATGTCTCGCACCGACGTTCCATCATAACCTTTCGTATTAAACAACGATATTGCCGCATCAATTACTTTTTGTTTCGTCTGCTTCATGCGCTCACTTCCCCTCACTGAACAGCTATAGTTTAAATTTCTTGACTTTTAAGACAAATTCCTTTAATTTTCTATCGACAAAGTCATGTGAAATACATCGTATTTTGCTAATATTTTACACATCTCGATAAAAAAGGAGCTGTTTCCATGTTTACTAAAGAAAGTTATGCAGGATCTCGTGTGCAGCAATATGAGACAGTAATTAAACAACTGGATGCGTTATTAACTGGCGAATCAAACGTAGTCGCAAACTTATCAAATGCTTCCGCATTATTAAACCAATTTTTAGATCGCGTTAATTGGGTTGGCTTTTACGTAACAGAAGGAAATCAGCTTGTCCTTGGACCGTTCCAAGGAATGCCTGCTTGCGTACGCATTCCATTTGGACGAGGCGTTTGCGGCGTAGCAGCTGAAACGAAAACAACACAGCTTGTAGCAGACGTTCACCAATTCCCAGGTCACATCGCTTGCGATAGTGCTTCTAATTCAGAAATCGTTGTACCAATTGTGAAAGAAGGAGCTGTCATTGGTGTACTTGACATTGATAGTCCCGAAAAGAATCGTTTCGATGAAGTAGATCAGCGCTATTTAGAAAAGTTTGTGGAAACACTCCTAAAACATATGTAAAAAGAAAAGAGCGAGTTATCGATTTAGTACGTCCTGTACAAAACCGATAGCTCACTCTTTTTTTATTGATTAACAGTAGATATTTTCTTTAATGCCTGCTCTAAATCAGAAACGATATCCTCCCACGATTCTAAACCGACTGATAAGCGTATTAAATTATCGAAAATGCCCATTTCTTTTCTTAGTTCAGCTGGAATCGCAGCGTGCGTCATCGTTGCTGGATGCTGAATTAACGTTTCTGTATCTCCTAAACTCACCGCAATTGTAATAAAGTGAAGATCATTAATAAACGCTTGCGTCTCTTCTTTTCCGCCTTTTACTGAAAAAGAAATAACACCGCCCCCGCGTTTCATTTGACGAGATGCTAACTCTCCTTCTGGATACCAAACATCTTCTACCGCATCATGTTTTCTTAAGAACGATACAATTTTTTCTGCATTATCACAATGACGATCCATTCTTACTGCTAACGTCTTTAACCCGCGTAATAATAACCATGCATCAAACGGTGCCATAATACCGCCGATATCCTTTCGCATCGGGCGAATCTTTTCAGCTAATGCTTTCGTTTTACAAATCGTTACACCCGCCACAACGTCGCCATGACCACCAATATATTTTGTCGCACTATGCACAACAGCATCACAGCCAAGCTCAAGCGGTCTTTGTAAATAAGGTGAACAAAATGTATTATCAACAATAACAAGTAAACCTTTTCGCTTCGCAACCCGAATCACTTGTTTTAAATCAATTAATTTCATTGTCGGATTAATTGGTGTTTCAACGAAAATAAGCTTTGTATTTGGGCGAATTTTATTTTCAATATCAACCTCTGTCTCCATATCACAAAACGAATGCGTAATCATAAATTTTTCTTCTAACACTTCTAAAAAACCGTACGTGCATCCGTATAATCCATTTGAACAAATAATATGATCTCCAGCCTTTAAAAAACCGATTAAAGTCGCTGAAATAGCTGCCATACCAGATCCGAAGGCAAGTGCCTCTTCTCCTCCTTCTAACACCGCCATACGTTCTTCAAATAATTTCACAGTTGGATTTCCAAGCCGTGAGTAAATATAAGATGGATCCACTCCCGCAAAACTCGCCTCTCCTTGCTGCGCAGTCTCAAATGTAAATGTAGAAGTTTGAAATAAAGGTGGTGTTAAACTTCCTTTATGTTCCTCAGGTGTATAACCGTGATGAATTAACGCTGTCTCCATATGCTTCTTTTTCATAAAAACATCCCCCTTATGTTTTTATTGCCGCATATTCATCCATAAAAATTTGATGAACGTTTTCCTTCATTTTATGTAAGCGTTTTATTTGTGTTTCTATCTCTTCTTCTATATTGTTTTAAATTCCTTCTTATATTAATTTCCAAAATTTTTATGCATAAAACAAAAACGTACTCGCTTGACGAAACTCTGGGTAAAAGATATAATAGCGTTTGTGTAAAATAAAAAGGCAGCCTTGTAATGTGAGTTTATCGTTTGTATTTTGTTCCTCTACGGAGGTGTATCTCGTAACTCCCTGCTGCTGGAGCGAAGGTACATGAAAACAAAATGCCCGTAAATATCGATTACGTCTGTTTTTATTTTACGTAAATAAAAACATTTTTAAAGGAGGAGTCAACTATGGCTCGTTATACAGGTCCAGCTTGGAAACTGTCTCGTCGTCTTGGAATCTCTCTAAGCGGCACAGGAAAAGAATTAGAAAAACGCCCTTACGCACCAGGTCCTCACGGTCCTAACCAACGTAAGAAACTTTCAGAATACGGTTTACAATTACAAGAGAAACAAAAACTTCGTCACATGTACGGCATGACTGAGCGTCAATTCCGTCGCACATTTGACCAAGCAGGTAAAATGCCTGGTAAGCACGGCGAAAACTTCATGATCCTTCTTGAAGCTCGTCTTGACAACTTAGTTTACCGTATGGGCTTAGCTCGCACTCGTCGTGCAGCTCGCCAATTAGTAAACCACGGTCACATCATGGTTGATGGCGCTCGCGTAGATATCCCATCTTACCGTGTAAAACCAGGTCAAACTATCAGCGTTCGCGAAAAATCTAACAGCCTTGTTGTTGTTAAAGAAGCGATCGAAGTTAACAACTTCGTACCAGAATACTTAACTTTCGATGCTGACAAATTAGAAGCTACTTACACTCGTCACGCTGAGCGTTCTGAGTTACCAGCTGAAATCAACGAAGCATTAATCGTAGAGTTCTACTCTCGTTAATCTCGGTACTCTGCAAAGAGTATTATTAAAAGCCTTAGGAACCTTGTTTATCAAGGGGCCTGGGCTTTTTTTATTGAATATAGCCGATTATATGTATAGAAACAGACTAATGTAATAAAATAAAAAAGAACTGCAAGTCTATAGTTAATAAAACTTAACCCTCTCTCTAGAATTTCATTTGTTTTTTATCCACATTAATAAAAACCTCTCCCTTCTTCTAACACTTAAAAACACTACATTCTATCCCATAACTCATTTTTCTTTGCTGTACTCTCCTTTTGTTAACATGATTTTTACAACGTATTTATTTGTACATAATCTATACCTTCCCTTTTTCTATTTACATTCAACTTAAAAACCTCTTCATTACCAGATCATCCGAATGAGATTAAAAAACTTAATGGACGAGTACCTCTTTAATCGTTAAATCATCAGAATATTACGTTTACAATCCCCCTCTTAAATTGGTATTATTTTCTTGTAAGGGGAGGGAAAGTTCATGTCTTTAAATATGTATCTCGGTGAAGTACAAACTAAAGCAGAGGGTTTTGCAAAGGAAATGTAAAAAGTAACTCTGATTATGGAAAAGGATAAAACTTTACTAACAAACCAAAAAAAAGTAAAAGCGCAACTTGAAAAGGTGTATGCGGAGTCTAAGAAATTACAAGACATTAAACCGCCTAAACAATACGAAAACTTGCAAATGGAATTGAAAAAGTCTTTAATTCTTTATGAGAAGTCAAGGGATAAGATATTAGAATCGGTAGACGAAATAAGTGAGACTAAGGCAGACATTGGTACAAAGAGTCTAAATGAAGCAATGGGGATGTTTGGTAAAGCAATAGACGATATTCGAGCATTAGACGAACAAAGTGTAAGTGAAGTAGAATAATAAATACTAAAGGGGTATGAGAAAATGAAACGTAAACTATTAACTTTAGCGATTCCAATGTTGTTAATAACAGGGGTAGGTTGTGAGTCAAACGATAAAAAGAAAGACGAAGTAATGGAAGCTTCTGTTAAAGAAAACAAGAAAGAAGACTATAATAAGAATGCAACATACTTACTTAAAGATTACACTGAACAAACGGAAGAAATAAAAGACCTTGTAGATAGCAGAAAATCTAATAAGAAGAAGGCTGAAAAGTTAAAAGAGTTATCGAAACCTTATTTCGAATTAATTGATAAGATTGATAAACTAGATTATAAGTTAGCTGAAGACAATAAAACACCGATAAACATAAGTAAAGCAATGTTATTCTCGAAATCAGGGGTAGAAAACATGCAGACAGGTTTAGAAGAGGATGATAAAGATACAATTGAATTCGCTAAAAAGGATTTAGACGAAGCTTCTGAGTTAGTAGACAAAGCAACAAAAGAACTAAGTAAAAAGAAATAACACAAAGGGGTATATGTCAATGAAACGTAAACTATTAACTTCAGCTATGCCTGTTATGTTGTTAGCAGGTTGTACAACAGAGGCATATGGACTTACACAGTCAGAGTTACGAAAAGTGGACAAAGAATATTAATCAAATAAACTAACAATAAATTAGAAGGTCTTTTCATGAGTTGTGGCTTTTATTATGTAATACTTACAGAGTTTCATAGACATTTCACCCCCCTTCATTTTTAAAAAAATTGTGCAACTATTGATGTGCCCCTACGCTACCTACCCTCCCCAGAGGACAAACTTTTTTTGACAGGGGGACTTAATATTAAAAAGATTAAATCAAAAAAACAGCCTTTGAGATGCCTCACTATGTTCCATACAAATCCTCCTGTTTATAACGGTTTATTTTTATCAATTTATCAGTTCATATTAATTATACTTGTTTCTTCTACAAACCCTCTATTAAATAGCTCACTTACTAAATTTGAATCCTATGCATACAAAAAAGCTACCGAAGACACCAAAACAGTTACTTCGAGTAGCTTTTATTTATATATATTAAAATTATTTATTTTCCTCTTTTTGAACATATACATAAGCATCTTTCTGCTCTTTATGTACATCCATCTTCGAATTCTCTGCAAGTTGACCCGCGTTTAGCAAAGAAAAAATAATGAGCGCTTCTAGTGACATTTTGTTTTACCACTCCTTTCTATTTGTTATACATTTATCATACCGCTTACATGTGATTTCCGTATGAACTCGAAAAGGAGATTAAAACAAAAAAGCTTTGAGGAATTTCCCCAAAGCTTTTATTTATTAGTAACGAATTAAGAAATATTTCTTCTTACCGCGGCGAATGATTGTGAATTTACCTTCGATGCGGTCGTTTTCTGTTACAACGTAGTCTAATGCTTGTGTACGCTCACCGTTTACGTAGATTGCTCCATTCGTTACATCTTCACGTGCTTGACGTTTTGATGGAGAGATTTTGCTTTCTACAAGTAAGTCGATTAATACTGTATCTTCTGCAGTACGTTCTACAGATGGTACGTCTTTGAATCCTTGTTCGATTTCGCTTGCAGTTAGTTCTGCTACAGAACCGCTGAATAATGCAGCTGAAATTTTAATCGCTTGCTCTAATGCTTCTTCGCCGTGAACAAGTTTTGTCATTTCTGCACCTAATGCTTTTTGTGCTGCACGTTTTTCTGGCGCTTCAGCTACTTGCTTTTCAAGCTCAAGAATTTCTTCATGAGATAAGAATGTGAAGTATTTTAAGTATTTAACAACGTCGCGGTCATCTGTGTTAATCCAGAATTGGTAGAACTCGTAAGGAGTCGTTTTCTCTGGGTCTAACCAAATTGCGCCGCCTTCTGTTTTACCAAACTTCGTACCGTCAGATTTAGTAACAAGTGGAATTGTTAAACCGAATGCTTTCGCATCTTCTTCTGATTTACGGATTAATTCAAGACCAGCTGTAATGTTACCCCATTGGTCACTACCACCGATTTGCAGACGGCAATTATGTTGTTGGTATAAGTTTAAGAAGTCGTATGATTGTAAAATCATGTAACTGAACTCAGTGAATGAAATACCAGTTTCTAAACGAGATGCTACCGTATCTTTTGCTAACATATAGTTTAAACCGAAGTTTTTACCAATATCGCGTAAGAATGAAATTACATCTAAGCTACCAAGCCAGTCGTAGTTGTTAGCCATCGTTGCTGGGTTGTCCACGTTTTCAAACTCTAAGAAGTTTGAAAGTTGGTTTTTAATGCTTTCTGTGTAGTAAGCAACTGTATCTTTCGTATTTAATGTACGCTCTGCTTTTTTACCACTTGGGTCACCGATCATACCAGTACCACCGCCAACAAGTGCGATTGGTTGGTGACCAGCTAATTGGAAACGACGTAACATTAATACTGGTAACATATGACCGATGTGTAAGCTATCCGCTGTCGGGTCGAAACCACAGTATAATTTAACGCTTTCTTTTTCTAATAATTGCTCAAGGCCCTCAGCGTCTGTTTGCTGATTAATTAGACCGCGAAATTCAAGATCTTGTAAAATACCCATATCCTACATACTCTCCTTTAAGTTCATTACTGGCGTGAAGGTTAAAAACATAAAAAAATCGCCCCTTCAAATAAGGGACGATTTTGATTATCGCGTTACCACCCTAGTTGCAGACCAAAAAAAGCCTACCACCTTATTTACATAACGGCTTAGCACCGTCTCTTCCCTTTTGAATACAATTCAATCGAAAAAAGATGCTCTAGGGGCGTAATTCGCGATCATCTATGTGCTGATTTTCACCGGCCATCAGCTCTCTAAAACAGGGAAATGATCACTACTTCTCCCTTTCCACGCTCAATTATTCATATACTTTTCTTTATACCATCATTTATATAGGCGTGTCAAATAGAGGTCAGGTTTCCCTTCTTGTCAATCCTTTACAACGTCGCAAAGAGTAATTTATTAGATATAAAAAAGCCTCCCTCATCTATTCTTTCATAAATGTATACAGACGAGGAAGGCACTTCGTTCAAATATTATTTTAGTTTTTTTATAATCTTTGCAGGATTCCCGCCAACTACTACATTATTAGGCACATCTTTCGTTACGACAGCACCAGATGCGATCACCGCATTGTCTCCAATTGTTACACCTGGATTAATAATTGCTCTTCCGCCAATCCATACGTTATCGCCAATTGTAACTGGTTTTCCGTATTCTGATCCGCTTATACGCTCTACCGGATCAAGTGGGTGCGTTGCTGTATAAATGTGAACACCTGGAGCTAACATACAGTTCACTCCGATTGTTACCGGGCATACGTCTAAAATCGTACAGTCAAAGTTCGCGTAAAAATTTTCGCCAACGTGAATGTTATAGCCGTAATCACATCTAAAAGAAGATTCAAGATGAATATTATCTCCTGTCGTTCCGAATAATTCTTTTACGATTTCGCTACGCTCTTTTAATTGCTCTTCTGGCGTATCATTTAATTTTCTCGTTAATATACGTGCTTGCTCTCTTTCTTGTACTAAAACTGGATCAGCCGGTATGTACATTTCTCCTAGTATCATCTTTTCCTTTTCTGTTTTCATCATACTATCCCCTTTAACTTATATATACAAGTTCATGATATCATAAAAAAGAAAGGCCTGAACATTTTTCGTTCAGACCTTTCCCTCTTAATCTTCCATCGTTGATAAGTCACCTGTTGGTAAATTCAGCTCCCACGCTTTTAATACGCGGCGCATAATTTTACCACTTCTCGTTTTCGGTAATTTATCTCTAAATTCAATTTGTCGTGGCGCTGCATGAGCTGCTAGGCCTTTCTTTACAAATTGACGAATTTCTTCTTTTAATTCATCAGATGGTTCGTATCCTGCTCGAAGTGCGATAAATGCTTTAATAATTTCGCCGCGCACCGGATCAGGAATACCAATTACACCAGCTTCTGCAACAGCAGCATGCTCGATTAATTTACTTTCTACTTCAAACGGACCAACGCGCTCACCTGACGTCATAATTACATCGTCGATACGTCCTTGGAACCAGAAGTATCCATCTTCATCCATATAGGCAGAGTCACCTGATACGTACCAATCTCCCGGCATGAAATAAGATTCATATTTTTGCTGGTTATTCCAGATCCCGCGCATCATAGATGGCCAACCTTTCGCAATTGCTAAGTTACCCATTGTGTAAGGAGGCACTTCATTTCCTTCATTATCAACAATCGCTGCTTTCACACCTGGAATTGGTTTACCCATTGAACCTGGACGGATTTCCATACAAGGGTAGTTACAAATTACTTGTCCACCTGTTTCTGTCATCCACCACGTATCATGAATACGAAGTCCAAATGCATTCATACCCCAGCGAATTACTTCTGGATTTAACGGCTCACCAACGCTTAATACGTGACGAACTTGTGATAAGTCATATTTTTTAATTGCGTCTTGTCCAGCTCCCATTAACATACGGAATGCTGTTGGTGCGCTGTACCAAACCGTCACACCGTAATCTTGCAGTGCTTCATACCAAGCTTCTGGACTAAAGCGTCCACCTAAAATAACATTTGACGCTCCAACTAACCACGGTGCGAAAATACCGTAAGCTGTTCCAGTTACCCAGCCCGGGTCAGCAGTACACCAATATACATCGTCTTCTTTTAAATCTAATACCCACTTCGCCGTTTGATAGTGCTGAACCATTGCGTTTTGCGCATGAAGCACACCTTTTGGCTTACCAGTAGAACCAGACGTGTAATGTAGAATCAAACCGTCTTCACGGCCTAACCATTCAATATGTAATTCTTTTGAAGCTTGTTCAAATAACGGATTGAACGCTACCGTTTTACCGCCTTCTTCTACATTATCTCCAACAAGGAAAACTGTTTTTAAAGCCGGTAAATCATTTAATGGTACGCGCTCTAATAATTCAGGCGTTGTAATTAACACCTTTGCTTCGCTATCTTCTAAGCGATCGCGAACTGCGCCTTCCATAAATGCTTCAAATAGCGGTCCAACAATTGCTCCTAATTTCACTGCACCTAAAAGTGCGAAATATAACTCTGGAGAACGTGGCATAAAAATAAAAACGCGATCGCCTTTTTCTACATCGCCATAATTCTTAAGGACGTTTCCTGCTTTATTAGAAAAATCCTTCATTTCCTTAAATGTATATTTCTCTTTTCGCGATCCATCTTGATAATAAAGAGCTACTTTATTCTTTCGATCGGATTTCGCATGCTTATCAATTGCCTCATACGCCATATTTACTCGGCCTGTTTCATTCCAAGTAAAGTTTTTATTAACCTCTTCCCAGTTAAAATTCGCGTATGCCTCATCATAATTCGGCAAATTATTTTCTCCTTTAATGACAGGAAGCGTTTCTACTTTCATACTTTACATCCCCCTCCTATGTATTCTATTATCTATTATAATGACATTATTTAAAATTTTCAGTATATTTGTTGATTTTTAGACAAATTTTTAATGACAAATTTCGATTCACATCGCATATATTATAAAGTACGATATTAATAGATTCACAAACCCTCAAGGTGGTGAGCAATACATTGATTCATAAAAAAATATATAATGCTAGAAACTTAAAAACAGCGAAAGGCACTTTAATTATTGAAGGTCCTGTCTCTACACATAACTTAGAAATGTATGAGTTTCATCCAGACTTAATTGCGTTTCGTCCTGCCGAGCAACAATATAAAGCAATTGTCGAAATTTCTAAATTACCAGAAGCTCGTCTCATTATTGCTAGACATGACCAAACAATTGTTGGATATGTTACATACTTGTATCCTGATCCACTTGAACGATGGTCAGAAGGAAAAATGGAAAACTTAATTGAGCTTGGGGCAATTGAAGTAGTCCCAGCCTTCCGCGGGAGTTCTGTCGGAAAGAACTTACTAGAGGTTTCTATGATGGACGATTATATGGAAGATTACATTATATTGACGACTGAATATTATTGGCACTGGGATTTGAAACAAACAGGTTTGAATGTGTGGGAATACCGAAAAGTAATGGAGAAGATGATGAATGCCGGCGGGTTACAATGGATGGCTACAGACGATCCTGAAATTTGTTCACATCCTGCCAACTGTTTAATGGTCCGCATCGGTAAACGCGTTGATACGGATTCTATTCAAGCTTTTGATCGTCTACGTTTTCACAATCGTTTTATGTATTAATAAAGGGGGCAACTGGAATGATTGTAGAAGAAATTATGAATCAAAATGTAGTTACATTACATCCAAACGATACAATCGAAACAGCAATCCGAACGATACGCACGAAAGGCATTCGGCACATTCCAATTGTCGATCAAAATAATCACGTCGTAGGCATTATTTCTGATCGGGATGTAAGAGGTGCAAGTCCGTCTATTCTAGATGAACAAGTTTCACTCGATATGCTACAGCAACCTCTCGAACTTATTATGAAACATCCTGTTATGACTTGCCATCCTCTCGATTTCGTTGAGGAAATTGCTACTTTATTTTTTGAAAATAAAATTGGCTGTCTTCCTGTTACAAAGGCCGGGAAGTTAGTTGGAATCATTTCTGAATCTACAGTATTACACACGTTAGTAAAATTAACAGGAGCACATCAACCAAGTTCGCAAATTGAAATTCAAGTAAAAAACGAACCTGGTATTCTTGGAAAAGTCGTTGCTATTTTTAGTGATTTACAAATAAATATCGTGAGTGTTCTCGTCTACCCAGCAAAAGACGAGAATGATAAAGTACTCGTTTTCCGCATTCAAACGATGAATCCTCTAAAAGTGATTGATGCACTTGAAGCAGAAGGCTACCGCGTATTATGGCCAAACATCATGGGGATGCAAGCATGAGTAGCGCGTTTATTTATTCGGATGACTTTCGGGGCTATTCATTTAGCCCTGATCATCCTTTTAACCAACTGCGCGTCACACTTACGTATGATTTATTACAAAAGGGCGGTTTCATCTCTCCCTCTCAAATCATCTCCCCACGAATGGCTACAGATGAAGAGATCGCCTACGTTCATACAGAGGAGTACATAAATGCGGTAAAACGTGCTGGAGAAGGAAAGTTAGAAAAATCAATTGCGATGACATATGGACTCGGAACAGAAGATACACCGATGTTCCCAAATATGCACGAAGCAAGCGCATTGCTCGTTGGTGGTACGTTAACAGCTGTCGATGCTGTTCTTTCCGGAAAAGTAAAACACGCACTTAATTTGGGCGGCGGCTTACATCACGGCTTTCGTGGCAAAGCATCTGGCTTTTGTATTTATAACGACAGTTCTATCGCAATGAAATATATTCAAAAGAAATACGGTTTACGCGTCTTATATATTGATACAGATGCTCATCACGGTGATGGCGTACAGTGGTCGTTTTATGATGACCCTAACGTATGCACAATTTCATTACATGAAACTGGTCGCTATTTATTTCCTGGAACTGGCGCTGTAAATGAACGCGGACAAGGTAATGGCTATAGTTATTCTTTTAACGTTCCACTCGATGCTTTTACAGAAGATGAATCGTTCTTAAAATCATATCGAACTGTTGTAAAAGAAGTTGCAGCGTACTTTAAACCGGATATTATTTTAACGCAAAATGGTGCTGACGCACATTATTATGACCCACTTACACATCTTTGTGCGACAATGAATATTTACCGTGAAATACCGCAGCTCGCTCGTGAAATTGCAAATGAATATTGCGACGGTCGCTGGATCGCTGTCGGTGGCGGTGGCTATGATCACTGGCGCGTCGTTCCAAGAGCTTGGGCACTCATTTGGCTCGAAATGAACAACATCCAAAACATCTCAGGTTATCTCCCTCCAGAATGGATTGAAGCTTGGAAAGGACAAGCAGAAACAGAACTTCCCCTCACATGGGAAGATCCAGACAACATGTATAAACCTATCCCCCGTAAACCAGAAATTGAAGAAAAAAACGCATTAACTGTAGCGAAATCCCTTGAAATTATTCGGAATAATATGACAAAATCTTTGTACTAAACGAAAAGGAGGCTCGTTTTTGAATAGCCTCCTTTTATTTATTGTCGGTTTCTGTCGGTAAGTCGATATATTTTAATAATCGCTGATATATTTCGAAATGCGCCGATATATTCTAATAATCGCTGATATATTTTTATGTACTAATGGATTTTATGAGGAAAGGTCGTGATATTATGTGGATACAACAAATGATCCACACGAAACGTGGCACATTTGAGCTTTTTACTAAAGGCAGTGGCGAACCGCTTTGTATTACACATCACTATTCACAATTCAATGAAACTGGTGATTACTTTGCGGATGTTTTTACTGCTACGCATCGTGTATTTCTCATTAATTTACGAGACGCTGGTAACTCGTTAAAAGCCAATTCAGAAAAAGAATTAAGTATGATTGAAACGATTCACGATTTAGAAGCTATACGAGAAGCTTTACAACTTCCAACATGGCATTTCGCTGGCCATTCAACAGGTGGTATGCTTGGACTTTTATATGCAATTACATATCCACATTCCTTACAATCATTAGTCGTGGTCGGAACCGCAGCAAGTAACTACACCGAAACACCCTTTTGCATTTATCACCCAGCACATCCACAGTTTCATTATATGCAAAAACTCATCGAAAACTTAAAAAACCCTCACCTTACAGATGAAGAACGGAAAGAACTATCTACTAAGAGAACAAAATTATCATTGTATAAACCAGAAAACTACAACTCTTATTTTTGTAAACCAATTAATAAAACAATGTCCGTTAGCCGGATGAATGCTTTCGCCAATGAATATCCTTCATTTGATTTAAGAGAGAATTTACCTTCCATCCAAACAAAGACCCTCATTACATGTGGAAGCCATGATGTGCAGTGCCCAATTCAATATTCTATCGAGATACATGATGGGATACGTAATTCTATCTTCATTCCATTCGAAAATAGCAACCATTATCCTTTTTTAGAAGAAGCTGCTCAGTTTACTTCTACTACTCAAACATTTTATAAATCGTTAGTACCATTATTATTAAGAAAACCTAAACACTGATAAAAAGCTCATAGCCTCTATACGACTATGAGCTTTTTTCAAAAGAAATATTTCACACTAAAAACAACTAAAAAAACAAAAGAAATAACCACTAAACCCACATCAAGTAATACCGACTTTTTATCTCTATCTTTTAAACTTACCTTAGAGCTAGAAATGCTTTTAATTACCCAAAAGATTGCAAAAAAGAACCAACCGAAATGATCATTCGTAGAATCTTCATCATAAAACATTTGTATTGCACCAATAATCAATAAGATAAGTACGATATTAGTTCCAATCTTTAAAGTCTTATTTGATTTATTATCTTTTAATATATCCCCCAACATATAGCTCGCTCCCTATGCTCTCCTCTGTTTTGTTTCTCTTTACATTTTAACACAAATTACCTATTTCTTCCTTTCCATTCGAATAACATACAAAAAACCTGCCAATTACTCGGCAGGTATATTACACGTTAAAACGATAACCAGCTCCCCATACTGTTTCAATATATTGCGGGTGAGCAGGATCTCTTTCAATTTTTTCACGTAGCTTTCTAATGTGGACGACAACAGTGGCTAAATCCCCAGCGGAATCTAATCCCCAAATGCGTTCAAATAACTGTTCTTTATTTAATACTTGGTTTGGATGTGTGACAAAGAATGTTAATAAATCAAATTCCTTCGTTGTAAACGCCACTTCTTCATTGCTTATAAAAACTTTCCTCGCTCGTTGATCGATAGAAATTCCGTGAATATATAACGTATCACGTTGCTTACTTACATTTCCTAATAATCTTTCATAACGGGCAATATGTGCTTTTACTCTTGCGACTAATTCACTCGGGCTAAACGGTTTCGTTATATAATCATCCGCTCCTAATCCGAGTCCGCGAATTTTATCTATATCTTCTTTTTTTGCTGAAACAAGTAGAATCGGAATATCTTTTACAGCACGTATTTGTTTACAAATTTCGAATCCGTTCATTTTCGGAAGCATAATATCTAAAATAATTAAATCATAGTCTTCTTGCAAGGCTGTTTGTAAACCTATTTCTCCTGAATGCTCTACATCAACTTGGAAATCATTAATTTCTAAATAATCTCGCTGTAATTCTGCAATACTTACTTCATCTTCTATTAATAAAATTCTTTTCAATTTACTCACCACATTCCTCTACTTTTTCCAATGAGAAGAAAATGCTTGTGCCTTTACCAAGCTCGCTTTCCGCCCAAATTTCCCCGCCATGTTCTTCAACAATTTGCTTCGCTATTGCTAAACCAAGTCCACTTCCACCTGTGCTAGAATTCCGCGATTGTTCTGCATGATAAAAACGTTCAAAGATATAAGGTAGCGTATCAGATTCTATACCT
Source organism: Bacillus cereus group sp. BfR-BA-01356 (assembly GCF_022663635.1). NCBI lineage: Bacteria > Bacillati > Bacillota > Bacilli > Caryophanales > Bacillaceae > Bacillus > Bacillus cereus group sp. BfR-BA-01356. The sequence goes on from NZ_JAKUFX010000018.1 coordinate 49,229, forward strand.
GATCCATTGTCCATCACTTTCACAATAACTTTATTATTATCACTCGATACTATTACAGTAATTTTCTTCTCTTCTTTATCCATGTATTTCACACTATTATGAATTAAATTTGATATAACTCTATTGATTTTTTCGCAATCAGCCGTTACATATAGTGGTGATGCATGTAATTGTAAGTTAACTTCTATACCTTCTTTACTTAAATCCATTTGCATCTCTTCGATTAACTCTTGCATAAACGTATTCAATTCAACCGTTTCAAACTGAAAGGGAACTCGATTCAAATCGAGCTTTGAGAATAAAAATAATTCATCAATAAGTGTATCCATATGTCTTGCTTTCGTATGGATAGTTGTTAAATACTTATCCATTTTTTCTGGCGTATTTGCTACCCCGTCCTTTATTCCTTCTACATATCCGATAATTGATGTAATCGGTGTTTTTAAGTCATGAGAGATGTTTGAAATAAGCTCTTTTCTATTTTCTTCATACTGTGTTTGCATCTCTATCGATTCTTTTAATCTCTTCCTCATTTCCTCAAATCCTTGATTTAATTGCCCTATTTCATCGTGTGATGTAACTGGTATTTGAAAATCTAAATTTCCTTCTTTAATTTTCTCCGTTGCGCCTTTCAATACAAAAATTGGTTTTATTACACTTCTTGAAACGAGGTAACTTAATAATCCAATGAGTAAAATGGCTAGTAGTAAGAGAGATACAAATAAGATTGGAAATAATTTTTGTGTAAGATCTACAAATGAACTTTGCTTTTTTAATACAAATATACTTCCCTCTTCTTCCTGAGGAAAATAAAAATCAAACTTTACATATCGATAAAATGTATCGCCTAGTTCCGTTGTACCACGACTATTAATATTTGCTGATTCAAATTTCGGAAGGGCTTCTTTTAAAGAAACACTTTCAAATACGTTTGAAGCATATGAAAGTGTTTCTCCTTTTCTTACTACTATTTTCACACCCTCTTTTTCTATTGCTGAGACAAACGACTCATCTAACAATTGAGATTGATGCTGTTTGGCTGCTGACTTCAACTCAAGATAGGCATTCTCTTCTTCTGGTGTAAGCGGCTTTTGAATGTAAGAACTTTTATAGAAATTTTTCACTGCTTCCAAGTCACCTGTTATCGAAAAAACGATTAAAAATCCCGCGACTAATATAAGCGTAATAGAAACGAGGATAACAGCAATATAAGAAAATAAAAACCTTGTTTTAATAGACATATCTTAAATCCTCACTTTATCAAACCTTATTATTTATAAGCATAAAAATATATGTTCAATTACTCAAGCGATTTTATAGTAATTTTAGCGCCAGTTTATAAAAATTTAATGTTCCTATTTTACAGTTGAAATTAGGAGGTTGAAATTCCATGTTCAAAAAAACATTCAGTATGATATGTTGCGTAATTTTTTTACAAGGATGCTCGCAAGAACAAGAAGTAAAAAAGGAGATGACAAACATGGAGACTGCACTACTAGCAGCTACTGAAAAAAATGAAACGAATACTGTTATATCTTTACTAAAAAAAGGCGCAAATATAAATGCGACGGATAGTCAAGGACGCACTCCGCTTATGATTGCTACATACAAAAATGATGTAAAAACCGCAAAAGCGCTTATCGAAGCTGGTGCTGACGTAAATATCCAAGATGACATGAAAAACAATCCCTTTCTATACGCCGGTGCGGAAGGTTACTTAGACATTTTAAAGCTAACAATTGATGCTGGTGCAGATCCTACGATTACAAATCGTTACGGCGGAACAGCTCTTATCCCAGCCTCAGAACATGGCTATATTGACGTTATAAAAGAACTCCTCACTCGAACAAATATTGATGTAAATCATGTAAATAACCTGGGATGGACAGCTTTAATGGAAGCCATCGTACTAAGTAACGGAAACGAAACACAGCAACAAGTCATTCGCCTTCTTATTGAGCACGGTGCAGATGTAAATATTCCAGACAATGATGGTGTTACCCCGTTAGAGCATGCTCGCGCTCATCACTTTGAAGAGATAGAGAAGATTTTGTTAGAAGGCCGTAAGTAAAAAGCTAATTTTTGCCTTCCTCCCCCACCCTATGCTACATTTAAGCCGTTACATTAATATTAATAGGGTGGGAATAAAATGAACAAACCTAAAATTGGGATGATTGGACTTGGAAGTATTGCGCAAAAGGCCTATCTTCCAACACTTACAAAAGAAACTGATTGGAATTTTGTAGGGGCGTTTACACCTAACGCAGAGAAAAGAAAACAAGTTTGCCAGCAATACCGAATTCAAGACTTTCATTCTATTGAAATGTTAGCTTCGGAATGCGATGCAATCTTCGTTCATAGTTCAACTGCATCGCATTATGAAATCGTTTCTGAACTTCTAAAAAAAGGGATCGACGTTTATGTTGATAAACCGCTAGCAGCTACAGTGGAACAAGCTGAGCAACTAGTCGAGTTAAGCGAGAAGTATAACCGAAAATTAATGGTCGGATTTAATCGCAGATTCGTTCCTATGTATGTTGCTGCCAAAGAACAGGCTAATGATATTTCATGGATTCGAATTGAAAAGCATCGCACAAATAAAGTCGGGCCATATACGTACGACTTTACTATGTTAGATGATTATTTACACATTGTAGATACTGCTCGCTGGTTAGCTAATGATGACCTTAACGTCGTTCACAATATGATGCAAACCAATGAAAAGAATGAACTTCTTTACGGACATCATACATATACAACTCCAAGTGGACTGTTACTTTCTACTGCAATGCATCGCCATGCCGGTACAAATTTAGAACAAATTGAACTTGTAACGCCAGGGAAAATCATTCGCGTAAGAAATATGAATACATTTGAAATTGAACAGGAAAACTCAGTTTCACAAAGTGGTTCCCCATCATGGGATACGACGTTAAAACAACGTGGTTTTGAAGATGCTGTTCATCATTTTATTGAGTGTGTACAAGGCGATACAAAGCCTGTTGTAGATGGATTAGAAGGATTAAAAACGCAGCAAATGCTACAATCTTTACTAGATGATGTAAACAAAAATTAAAACGGATACATTTTTCAGAATTTACTTTCATTCCCATTCCCTCTTTATTTCTCTCGTAAATTTCTATAGAATATGTTGATAGGAATTATAAATTTCATAATGAATCGTGGAAAGGATGGGATTAACACATGTGGAACGAGTTTAAAAAATTCGCTTTCAAAGGGAATGTCGTTGATTTAGCTGTCGGGGTTGTAATCGGTGCTGCATTCGGTAAAATCGTTAGTTCTTTAGTAAAAGATATCATCACACCATTACTTGGTATGGTATTAGGTGGCGTTGACTTTACAAGTTTACACTTTGGATACGGTAAATCTGCTGTTATGTATGGTAACTTCATCCAAACAATTTTTGACTTCTTAATTATCGCAGCTTCTATCTTTATGTTTGTTAAAGTTTTCAACAAACTAACATCTAAAAAAGAAGAAGAAAAAGAGGAAGAAATTCCAGAGCCAACAAAAGAAGAAGAACTTCTTGGCGAAATTCGTGATTTACTAAAACAGCAAAACTCTTCTAAAGATAGAGCATAATTGAACGGATAAAAAGGCATGTCCCCTTGGGACATGCCTTTTCTATATGCTATAACGTTTCCGAATTCATATGAATAAATAAAATAATACCAGCAACCATAAGTACCATAATGCTACCTGCAAATAGTGTAATACCAATAAACATTAAACTTGTGCTCATATCTACTGATACACTTTCAATAAAAATAGAAATTACATACGTGATAAGGGCAATTCCTGCAAGAATACTTCCTGGAACAAATCGCTTTAAACCATTTTGTTTTAACGTCATATATGCAAAAATAGCAGTCATACAAAGCGTAATTATCCAAAGAACGATCATCTCTTTTCCCCCCCTCACAAGCCTTTTCTTTCTATTATACATGACATTGCCCTATAATAGTTAAATTTGCACTTATGTGACATATAACAAGGAATAGTCCCATCTATAGCGAAGGCATTATAACATACACTTATACAATAAGGAGGCTTTCATTTGGAATATACTACTACATGTAAATTAGAGCTATCCGAACGATTCGATTATGTTACGATTGACTTAGACAAAAAGTTTTTTTACATCGAAGTTGTAAATTTACAAAGTAATATAACTGTATTAAAAATATCAATTAACTTGCAAAAAGACGAAACGATGGTAGGGGGAAATACAATTCATTATGATACTTTTCACGTAGATGCATTATTACAAGGATTGAAATATGTTGCTCGAACATGTATTGATCATAATTTAAAAAACCAAAAGGAACTGTTCGCATTTCTAGAAGAAAATTAGCTCCAATAAAAAAATGGTTATTTTTTCTTTTTATTGATATAATTTCTATATAGAAATATTCTTTGTAAGGGAGTGTTCATAATGATTTGGATTTCACTAATTGTATTAGCTTATTTCATCATTCTCGTCCCAATACAGTACAACTACATTAAAATGCTCAAAGAAAAACAGAAAAAAATGAGTGTCTCACAAAACGAACTATATGACAACATGTCTTATGAAGAATCCCAAGTACATTACCATTATCAAAGTAACGTATTTACAATACCTGCTTCGCTTGTCGCAAGTATTATTTATAAAGTGAAACATGCTGCATAATATGTACGCTGTAAAATTATTATTTGAGTCCGTTCATTCTGATGAGCCTGATTCTACGAAAATTGATGAGCATTATGAAGAGAATCACGATACACTTTTTGAAGAAAGTATTATTCTTGTTAAAGCAAACAGTTTGGAAGAAGCTCATGCACTAGGTGAACAAATCGCTATACAGTCTGAGCATACGTACGATAATATGTACGGCCAGCAAATAACATGGACGTTTCGAAAACTATTGCATGTGTTTGAATTAGACGATACCCCATTTGAAACCGGAAAAGAATTGTATGCAAGATTTTTACACGTTAAGAAAGACGAAATGGTAAATGCAGTCGTACAAAAATACTATCCTGAATACGAATAAAAGCTCACAGCAATCGCTGTGAGCTTTTTTATACTTACTTCGTTGAATCTCTAAATTGGATACGGTGAGGTAAGATAACAGTGTGATCTTCCACTTTTTCTTTGTTCATATACTTTGTTAATAGACGCATTGCTACTGCACCGATATCATACATCGGTTGAACAACTGTTGAAAGCTGCGGACGAACCATTAATGCAAGGCGTGTATTATCGAAACCAAGTACTTCTACGTCAGTTGGTACGTTTAATCCAGCGTCTTGTGCTGCATGGATTACACCTAGTGCCATTTCATCAGAAGATACGAAGATTGCTGTTGGCTTTTCATCATTGCTCCAAAGCTTTTCGAATGCTTCGATACCTGAGTCATATGTGTAATCTCCATCGATTACAAGATTTTCATCATATGAAATACCTGCTTCTTCTAAAGCTTTTTTGTAACCTTGTAACTTCTTCGCGCTTCCCGCTTTATCAATGAAAGGACCAGAGACGAAACCGATACGTTTATGTCCTTGCTCGATAAAGTGCTTCATTGCATCATAAGCTGCTTGTGTATAATCAATATTTACTGATGGCGTTTCATTTTGCTCATCAAATGATGCTGCTAATACAATTGGTACTGGAGATTTTTTAAATTCTTCAATGTGAATGTCTGTAATATCTTCACCCATGAAAACAATTCCGTCCACTTGTTTTCCAAGCATCGTATTTAATAAATGGAACTCTTTCTCTTTATTTTGGTCAGAGTTACTTAAAATGATGTTATATTTGTACATTGTTGCGATATCTTCAATTCCACGAGCTAGTTCTGCATAAAACGTATTTGAGATATCAGGAATAATAACACCTACTGTAGTTGTCTTCTTACTTGCTAGTCCACGTGCTACCGCATTTGGGCGGTATCCTAAACGATCAATTGCTTCTAATACTTTCTTTCTTGTTGTAGGCTTTACATTTGGGTTACCGTTCACAACGCGTGATACGGTAGCCATTGAAACGTTCGCTTCACGCGCTACATCATATATTGTTACGTTCATCTCATCGCACACTCCTTCTATTTTTGTTATCTATTTTTATGTATCGGTTACTTGAATGAAAAAAAGACATCAACTCTATTTGCAGATGCCACCAATCGTCCCGAGTTCTTCCTTTTACTAATGATACGATAAAAACGCAGGCTCATACAATATTTTCCCGCAAAAGTTTCGAAAAAATTCGCTTCTTTTCTCGTATTTTCGTATTTTTTATGAAAAAAGGGCATTTTTTGTAAAAAAATAGATGTTTCCTTAGTAGAAATCTTAGTTTAAGCAGTACGATAGTAAATGAAATTTATATCGGCGATTTTTCGAATATATCGACTGTAACTCGAAATATATCAGCGATTTTCCAAATATATCGACCGCAACTCTAATTATATCAGCGATTTTTTAAATATATCAACTTACCAACAAAAATCGACAATGACAGTCGCTATACAATAGGAGAAAGCTGTTCCAAAATGCCTTTTTGGAACAGCTCATTAAAAGTTTTTATAATTTACTTCCAAATGATTTTAATTCATTCATAAAATCATTGAACTGCGGTATATTCATTTGTTGCGCTGCATCAGATAAAGCTACAGCTGGATCTGGATGTACTTCAGCCATAATTGCGTCTGCACCAATTGCCATCGCTGCTTTTGCAGTTGGTAAGAGAAGGTCACGTCGCCCTGTAGAATGCGTTACATCGACAACGACAGGTAAATGTGTTTCTTTCTTTAAAATCGGCACAGCGGAAATATCAAGCGTATTACGCGTCGCTCTTTCATACGTGCGAATACCTCGTTCACATAAAATAATGTTCCCATTTCCCTTTGCCATAATATATTCTGCCGCATTAATGAATTCTTCAATCGTTGCTGATAGACCACGTTTTAATAATACTGGTTTATTTACAGCACCAGCTGCCCTTAGCAAATCAAAGTTTTGCATATTGCGAGCGCCAATTTGAATAACATCAACGTAATCTAATGACATCTCAATATCATTCGGATTTAAAATTTCACTAATAACAGCCAAATCATATTCATCTGCTACCTGGCGCAAAATTTGTAATCCCTCTAATCCAAGACCTTGAAAATCATACGGTGAAGTACGTGGTTTGAACGCACCACCACGCATTAATTTCAGACCTTGCCCTTTCATTGCTTCAGCAACTTGACGTACTTGTTCATAACTTTCCACTGCACACGGTCCCATAATAAAATGCTGATTTCCGTCACCAATTTTTTCACCATTAATTTCAACAATCGTATCTTCTGTTTTTTTCTTACGAGAAACAAGTAATGCTTTACGATGATCGTCTTCTTGTAATTCTAAACCAGCTTGAAAAATTTGTTTGAAAATATGTTGTAAAGTCGAAGTTTCAAATGGACCATTATTATTCTCTGCAATTAAATCCAGCATATTTCTTTCACGTACAGGATCAAAACGTTTCACACCTTGTACTTCTTTTAAATTACCAACTTCTTGTACGAGACGACCTCTTTTGTTTAGTAACTCTAATATTTGTAAATTAAGTTGATCAATTTCAGAACGTAAACGACCTAATTGTTGTGATGCCATAAGAAAGCCACCTCTTTCAAATTCCTATATGTTACTTTTTTAAGATAATTTATTATAGCTGATACATATACGATTGTCACACGATATACAGCAAGGAATTACTATCAAAAAACATTATATATTTTCATTTAAAATAAAAAAAAGACAGTTTATATACTGTCTTTTTTTACAAGAAGGAAACAAACGGTTTATCACTGTTTTTCTCTTTTATAATAACGGCCTCAATTTTACTCTCGGACTTGATCTGTAATTGTACTTTCGCATCTTTAGGCAATTTGTCTAACATGCCTTGAGCAGCCAATTGGGTAAGAGCCATTAATTCTGTTTTACCGTTATATTTAATAACAATATTCATATTTAATGTATCCATTTGATCTTTCTTATAAGAAACTTTAGCGTTGACTGGAATAAAATCTCCATTAGAAAAACCTTTTATTTCCTTAGCAAAGTTATTTATTTTTGTATTATCTTCTCCATGTGCTTGTGTAAATTCATCAGAAGGATATGAATACGACTTTTCATCGATCGTACTCCAATTTCCAAGGTTCGTATCATTCTTTTGAACAGTAGCACTAGCAATATACGTACCATTTTTTAAAGAACTTGTACTTTCTTGCTTAAAGATAGCAAACGTAATTGGAGATTTGTTATATTTATCATTTTTGTTAATAGCTTCAATAAGTTGTTTAGCAACTTCAGTCCCTTTAGACATAGCCTCTTCATTCGATACACTTGAAGACATAGCTAAGCCAATCATAACACCAGATAAACTTAATTCATTTGAATTCTGTTTTCCGAAATAGTCTTGTTCTATAATATTCGTCAAAACTGGCGCTTCTACTTTCGCAACTAGTTCATCAATTAGTTTCTCTGGAATATACTGGTTTAATTGCAGTACGTGACTCTCTGTATCAAATTGCTGCGTTGCAATATTTATTAAACCATTTTCATACTCTGCTAAATCTAATTTAGAATTTGTTTTTATATTAGCTGTATTAATAACCTTTTGTTCTTTTAAAGGAATAACAGTTCTATAATAATCTTTAGAAACAGCAGTTCTCGGAATCATACTTTTTTCTTTTGTATCTTTTTGTATAACTTCATCCTTCTTACTAATCGTATTACTATTGTTACTACAAGCTCCCAGTAATAAACTTACGACTGCGAAGGATAATGCCATTTTCTTCATTACTTAAAACCTACTTTCAACAATCTAGTTATTTAGTTTGAACTATTAATAGTGTACCACTAAATATATTTCAACAAAAACAAAAAAAAGAAGCAAGCACCTTTAGCTTGCTTCTTTTTACTTTATATTCTCTTCTAAAGCATCTTTTTTAATATTCCAATGAGATGTATTCCATACTACCATCCCATCTTTTATGTATAACACTTGCGGTGATTCATGTCTAATACTGTATTGTTCTGCAACACGATTTGACACATCTCTCGCATCTTGTACGTATAAGTAATACGCTGGTACTTCTCTTTCTTCGCTGCAATACGCTTGAAATTCTGTGTATGCACCGTGACTAATTGGGCATGTCGTACTATGTTTAAAAAGAACATACGGCTCGTTCTTTTCTACTAAGACTTCAAGCTCTTCAATTGTTTCAAGTTTTGTCATATTCATCACGATTCACCTCTCATACGAAATCTAGAGCGTTTCTCTTTCTTTTCAGCTTTTTTCTCAATTCTTTCTAATTTACGCTCTTCTTTTTCAACCTTCTTCTCTTGTCTCGACGCACGGTAATGATTGTATACTTCAATCGCCGCACTGCTCCACTGTACAACTTGCGCTACTTTATCAGCGTTATTTTCAATTTCGTCCGTTACAGAGTCTGATACATTACGAAGCTTCGTATTTAAAGATTGGATTGTCGTTCCAATCCCATCTACACCCGCTACCACTTTATTTAATGACTGTGACTTCTGTTGAATATCATCAGCTAACGCATTCGTTTTATGTAATAATTGCTCTGTCTCTACGCTAATTCCTTGCATTTGTTTTTCTAAACCTTCTAACGTGCTTGCAACGTTTTCTAACGTCTTCTGAACCGATAACAACGTTCTGCATACATACACTACTAATACTGCGAAAGCAACCGCGATAATAGCCGCACTTATATATAAAAGAACTTGCATTTCATCACTTCCTTTATCTTTTTCATACTTTCCCCTATTATACAATCATTTTCCGTTTCATTCTAATCCCTATCTCATCATTAGAATTTTCATACTTATTCGTTAACTGTAACATAAATCATTCAACAAATTCCACTAAGTAGGTTACAATAGGAGAGGATACATAATTAGTAGGGAGGCTTTACATATGAAAGATCCACGTATTGAAAAGTTAGCATACAATTTAATTAACTACTCTATCCGCTTACAAAAAGGTGAAAAAGTATTAATTGAAAACTTTGGCTTACAAAAAGAACTTGTAACTGCACTTGTAAAAGAAGCATATGCAGCTGGTGGTTTCCCATTCGTCTCTTTAAAAGATCATCAAGTAGATCGCTCTTTATTAATGGGTGCTACTGAAGAACATTTCGAACAAATCGCTGCATATGAAGCAAGCGTAATGAAAGACATGGACGCTTATATCGGCCTTCGCTCTGGCGATAATATTAATGAACAAGCTGACGTTCCAAGTGAGCGTATGAAAGTTCATGGCCAAACAGTTGGTAAAAAAGTTCATAGAGACATTCGCGTTCCAAAAACACGCTGGGTTGTTCTTCGCTACCCAAATGCTTCTATGGCACAGCTTGCTAAAATGAGTACAGAAGCTTTCGAAGACTTCTACTTTGAAGTATGTAACTTAGACTACGGTAAAATGGATAAGGCGATGGACAGCCTTGTTACATTAATGAATAAAACAGATAAAGTTCGTTTAACTGGTCCTGGAACTGACTTAACATTCTCTATTAAAGACATTCCAGCAATTAAATGCTCAGGTCATTTAAACATTCCAGACGGTGAAGTATACTCTGCACCAGTTCGTGATTCTGTTAACGGTACAGTTTCTTACAACACACCATCTCCTTACAACGGTTATACATTTGAAAATGTACAACTTAAGTTCGAGAACGGCCAAATCGTTGAAGCAACTGCAAACGATTCAGAACGCATTAACAAAATCTTCGATACAGACGAAGGCGCACGCTACGTTGGTGAGTTCGCAATCGGCGTAAACCCATACATCTTACATCCAATGGGAGACATCCTATTCGATGAAAAAATCGATGGCAGCTTCCACTTCACTCCTGGACAAGCTTACGACGATGCATGGAACGGTAACAACTCGAACATCCATTGGGACTTAGTATGTATCCAACGCCCTGAATACGGCGGCGGCGAAATTTACTTTGACGACGTACTAATCCGTAAAGACGGGCGCTTCGTTGTACCTGAATTAGAAGCTTTAAACCCAGAGAACTTAAAATAATGAAAAACGCTCGGAATTTTCGCCGAGCGTTTTTTTATTATCCTCACTCTATATCGAGCTACTGTTCTTACTTTTTGTTTGCTGAAAATGAAAATAATATAAAAGTGCCACTGCGATAGTACCTATTAATATGGGTACATATAAAGGCAGGTTCCATTTCATATTTACCCTAGTGCAGATAGCAAACACCAGCATAATTTCCAAGCAAAAAAAGGTTTTATATATTTCATTTCTTACCTGCCATTTCTATTTTCACATGTGGATTTTCTTTCTCTATAAGCGCCAAGAATTCATCCATATTTTGCGGCATCGCAACCATATGTACTTTATATGCATTCGTCGTAATTTCAAGAGACTTTCCGACCTGACGTATAATTCTCACATCTTTTAATACAATATCATCATTTAAAATACCGTACTTTAATACGCCATTTTCTACTTTATGTTTTTTAATAAATACTTCCCAAACGAGTGGTACATTTACAATGAAGCATAAACCCATCCCGATCAACGCTGACATCCAATGCGCTTTATTAGTGAAAAGCATGACAATTGGATATATAAACATAAAAACTAACGTAAGACAAAAGAAAATGACTACTGACTTACTTCTTTGAATTGGAAAGTTCATACCTACACCCCCTAATCCAAATTATACCACTATTTCCATTTTGGTTCATAGAAAAAGGCCATTTCTAAATGACCTTTTACACAATGTACCTATAAAATTTCTTATCTACCTGTAGCACCGGAAAGTTTTTCGGCAACTCGTCTATACTCACACTTTGAAAACCATTCTTTTCATAAAAACGATGTGCCGCTAAAAATTTTACTGTTGTTCCTAAGTAAATATCTTTCAATTTTTTATCCTCAGCCCATGAAATTGCTGTTTGAAGCAACATATGTGATGCGCCCCATTCTTTTCCGCGAAACTCTTTTTGTACGAACATTTTTCTTAGCGCTACTTGATGATTCTCAATATCTAATAAAGCTACTGTTCCAACTACTTTACCATCATAAATTGCTACCCAAAAGTTTCCGTGACCCTTTTGATAGAATGTTTCTATTTCAAGTAAATCAGGTTGCTCTTCTTTCGTAATTGAAACATTATACTCTTTTTGCTGAATATGAACGATAAGATCTACTACTTCCTCTTGAAACGTACCTTCATATGGAACAATACGAATCTTCTCGTTCATCGAATCTCTTTCCATTCTGAAGCTAGTAAACTATATACAGCGATATCATGAAAATGATCATATAGCCATTCTTCATCTCGTAAAATACCATCTAACTTAAATCCTAAACGTTCTGGAATTGCTCGGCTTTTCGCATTTCCAACACCGCACCGAATTTCAATTTTATTCAGCTTTAAATTTTCAAATGCATAGTGAAGTACAGCCTTTACGCTACGCGTCATAATACCTTTCCCGCCAGCATCTTCTGCAAGATAATACCCAAGACTCGTCGCTTTCTTCCCCCAACTCACTGGATGAATGCCTACCATCCCAACGAGCTTTCCTTTGTAACGTATACCACTTTCAAAACCGTCTCCCTCTGCAAACTTCTTTAACCACATCGGAAAAATTTCATCATAAGCATCAGCAGATTTTGTCCCATCTACCCAAGGGAGCCATTTTCGTAAATGATTACGGTTTTGATCTAATAATTGATATAATTCCTCTTTATGATGTTTTTCTAGTAATTGTAGTTCGATTTCGTCATCTACTCGGAGTGTGAACATGTTTTTTAGTCCCCTTTTTAGTTTTCTTATTATTCTAACATTTATATTTCAAAACGCGTACCAATATATCAACGATTTTTGAAATATATCGAACACAACTCCATATATATCGACGTTTCAACATTAATGCACAACCACGACAACATAAAAAAGACGCACAGCCAAGCTATGCGTCTTTTCTATTATTTCTCTGCAACTTGAACTTCTTTTACGTAAGCCGCTTCGAATTTTTGGATGTCACCTGCGCCCATGAAAATTAGAACGCCGTTTTTATGTTTCTTTAATACATCCGTTGTTGTATCTGTAATTAATTCTGCACCGTCAATACGCTTTTGCAGATCTTCGATTGTTAATTCACCTTTGTTTTCACGTGCTGATCCGAAAATATCACATAAGTATACTTGGTCAGCCTTGCTTAGGCTTTCTGCGAACTCATCTAAGAACTTTTCTGTACGTGAGAATGTATGTGGCTGGAATACAGCGACAATTTCACGCTCTGGATGTTTTTGACGAGCAGCTTCAATCGTTGCATTAATCTCTGTCGGATGGTGTGCGTAGTCATCGATGATTACTTGCTCTCCCATCGGCTTTTCATTAAAGCGACGTTTTACGCCTTCAAAAGTTGTTAATTGATGTTTTACTGCTTCTACATCAACATTTTCATAATGGCAAAGCGCGATTACTGCTAACGCATTTAATACGCTGTGATTGCCGTATCCTGTAATTTTGAACGTATCATAGTACGTGTTACGAACGAATACATCAAATATTGTACCATCTGTTCTCTTTTGAATGTTGCGTGCTTGGAAATCATTATCTTCTCCAAATCCATAGAAAATAACAGGTACTTTCGCTTGAATTTTTTGAAGTTCTTCATCATCTCCACATGCAATAATGCCTTTTTTCACTTGCAATGCCATCTCTTGGAATGCACTGAATACATCATTGATGTCTGCAAAATAATCTGGATGATCAAAATCAATATTCGTCATAATTGCATAGTCTGGATTATAAGACAAGAAATGACGACGATACTCACAAGCTTCAAATACAAAATACTTACTATTTTCTACCCCATGCCCTGTTCCATCTCCAATAAGATAAGATGTTGGGTGTGCACCTTGCATTACATGGGCTAACAAACCTGTTGTTGATGTTTTTCCGTGTGCACCAGTTACAGCAACACTTGTGTATTGGCTCATCAGGTCACCTAAGAAATGATGGTAACGATGGACTGGGATGTTTAATTCTTTTGCTGCTACGATTTCTTCATGCGTATCAGGAAATGCATTTCCTGCAATAATCACTTGTCCTTCTTCTACATTATTCTTATCAAAAGGAAGGATCGAGATACTACGCTTTTCCAACGCTGTTTGTGTAAAGAAACGCTTTTCATAATCAGACCCTTGAACAGTATGCTTCATATCATGAAGAATTTGCGCTAATGAACTCATTCCTGTTCCTTTAATTCCTACAAAATGGTAAACTGTCATCTTAAAGAACCTCCAACATTTCGAACTAATACAACGGCCTATCTATAAGACAGTATATGAATCTTTTCTTATTTTGGTAATCATCATACATTTTTGATGTAGTGAAGTTATTCTTTCCCTTCACTTATCAGGATAAACTCGTACGTACTTCTTTATATGTCCATAATAAGTCCATTATAGCAAAAAAGAAGCCGCTATACTATGATAACAGAAAAACTGATAGGGTCAATCACCTATCAGTTTTTCTCTCTTTTACATCTCTTCTCTTTTTTCTAATTGAACACGCTCTAAACGTGGGTTTGGACGATATTTACGACCAGCTTTTGCTTCTGGTTTCCCATTTAGTTCTACATTATCACCAGTAAAGCCAATATTCATTTTTAATAAGCTACTTCCTACCCCGTATATGTCAACAGGTACGTTTTGAGCTTCAAATTCACGAATACGCTTCTCATCAAATCCACCAGTTACAACGATGTCTACATGCTGGAATCCTTCTTCATCAAGTGCTTTACGAAGTGCGAATACAAGCGATGGGTTTACACCACGTGGATCGAATGTTCCAAGTACTTCTGGGTGGCGAATAAAGTATTGATCAATCATCGTGCGGGACGTATCTACACGTACACCCTTTAATGTTGATCCAAATTCACGCGCTACGCGAAGTGCATCTGTAATGACATCATTGTTGTAATCAATTAATACAACTAATTCATCTTCTGGGAATTTCTTATGATATGCTTTTGCCGCTTCCACAACATCACCATTAAACATTTGAATTAATGCGTGAGGCATCGTCCCCATACCACTTTTGCCCCACCATTCATTCATCGCATGCGTCGCTTGTGCGCTCATACCTCCGATGTATGCTGCATAACCGTCACCAGCTTGTTGTGTATAATGATCATCACGGTCTCCCATGAAAATAACTGGTTTTTCTTTATCTACGCTACGCGCAGCTTGGACAACGTTATATACGTTTGTCGCAACCGATGTACGACGAGCTAAAATCCCATCAATGACACCTTCTAAAAATCCGAAATTTTCATAAGGACCATGAATTGTTAACACTGTTTCAAATGGACTAATTTTATCGCCATCTTTTAAAGAGTTAATCTCAAGTTCCTCAGGATTTTTAGCGAATGTTTGTAGCAATGCAATTACTTCATCCGTTCCGCAAAGAACTGCATTTTCCTTTTGGAAAAATTGCATCGTTACAACACTTTTCGGGCGAAATTCTTCGATGATTTCTCTAGTCTTTAAAAAGTAAACGGCAGAGAACCAACCTTCTCCAACACGTTCGTCAAATTTAAATGTTTTATTTGTTAGTCTATTTATTTCACCTTTTAATTTTAATTCAATTTCTTTCATGTTGCTTTACTCCCTACTTTACTATCCAACATTTTCTCTTAGTATACAGCAAAACCGTTTACTATACATTTGTTTCCTGCATAGCGGCAAATTCATCCTCAGAAATAAGGACATCTCTCGGTTTCGTTCCTCTACCTTCAGAAATAATTCCTTGCGATTCCATCTCTTCAATGAGACGTGCCGCGCGATTATAACCGATGCGGAATTTTCGCTGTACAGAAGATGTGGACGCTCCCCCTTGTTCTACAACAAATTGACATGCATCAAGGAACAATTCGTCTTCCGACTCAGCTTGTTCTGTTTTCGCTAATAAATCCTCTTGCTTAAATAAGTAATTCGGCTTCATTTGCTTTTTCACATGATCAACTGTTTTTTCAATCTCATCATCCGATACATATACACCTTGTACACGAACTGGTTTAGATGTACCGTTCCCTAAGAATAACATATCACCACGGCCAAGTAATTTCTCCGCGCCCCCAATATCAATAATCGTACGCGAATCAACTTGAGATGATACAGTAAACGCAATACGCGTTGGAATGTTTGACTTAATTAAACCTGTAATAACATCTACAGATAGACGCTGCGTCGCTACTAATAAATGAATACCACAAGCACGTGCTTTTTGCGCAATACGACAAATCGCTTCCTCAACATCACCAGGTGCTACCATCATTAAATCGGCTAACTCGTCAATGACAATAACGATATAAGGTAATGTCTCTCCTGGAATTTCTCGCTCACTTACAATCGTATTGTAGCGAGTTAAATCACGAGCACCAGCATGCGCAAACAATTCATAACGGCGTTCCATTTCCTCAACTGCCCATTTTAATGCAGCTGTCGCTGCTTTTACATCCGTAATAACAGGTGCTACAAGATGCGGAACAGAATTGTATGGTGCAAGCTCAACCATCTTCGGATCAATTAACATTAACTTCACTTCATGTGGTTTCGCTTTATATAAAATACTCGTTAAAATGGCGTTAATACACACACTTTTACCTGAACCCGTTGCACCCGCAATAAGTCCGTGCGGCATTTTTCGAATATCCGTTACAATTGGATCCCCTGAAATATCAAGTCCAAGCGCAACAGTAAGCGGTGATTCACTCTTTGTGAATACAGGACTTCTTAAAATTTCGCGAAGAAATACTGGCTTACTTTCTTTATTTGGAACTTCAATTCCAATTGCACTCTTCCCTGGAATCGGCGCTTCAATACGAATATCTTTCGCAGCTAAACTTAACTTAATATCATCACTTAAATTTGTAATTTTATTTACTTTCACACCTGGGTCTGGCTGTACTTCAAAACGAGTTACTGCTGGACCTTGTGATACATTAATAACATGTGCTCCAACATGAAAATTATTAAACGTTGTATCTAATAATTCTTTCTGCTCCTCTAACCATCCTGTATTATCTAACGCTGATTGCTGTGGAATCGACAACAGCGCTAATGGTGGAACAGTATATGTCAGTGGTGTATGCAATACATTTCGCATATCGTTCTCTCTTTGATTTACAACATATGCTTTCTCTTGTACTTCCGTACTTGAAATTGGCTTTTGTACTTGCTCTACCACTACTTGCTGCATTGGTTGCTCTTCCACTTGTGGTTCTACTACTTGCTGCACTGGGCGCTCTTCCACTTGTGGTTCTACTACCACCTGCTGCACTGGGCGTTCTTCCACTTGTGGTTCTACTACCACCTGCTGCATTGGTTGCTCTTCCACTTGTGGTTCTACTACTTGCTGCACTGGGCGTTCTTCCACTTGTGGTTCTGCTACCTCTTGTTGTACTGGCTTATTCTCTACTCGTACATTAGCAGAAGGCTGCATTGCATTTGCTCTAGCTGCATGTCTTTCCATTAATCGTGTTCTATCTTGTTTCAACATAACAACATTAAATGGTACATGGCGCTTTTTCTCACGTTTTGGTTCTTCTTTTTGTACAACTGGTTGCTCTTCTGCGATTGGTGTTTCTTCTATAACTCGTTGCTCTTCTACGACTGGTGTTTCTTCTACAACTCGTTGCTCTTCTACGACTGGCGCTTCTTCTACAACTCGTTGCTCTTCTGCGACCTGTGCTTCTTCTACAACTCGTCTATTTTCCTCTGTTTCTGCAATTAAAACATTCGCAAAGCTTTGAACATCTTTCTTCGTTTGTTCATCAGCCTCAGCAACATGTATGAATTCACTCTTTTGTTCAATTGCTTCCACTTCTTCTGACTCTTCTGCTTCCGCAATTACTTCCACTTCTTCTAACTCTTCTGCTTCCGCAATTACTTCAGCTTCTTCTGACTCTTCTGCTTCCGCAATTACTTCCACTTCTTCTGACTCTTCCGTTTCTGCAATTACTTCAGCTTCTTCTGACTCTTCTGCTTCCGCAATTACTTCAGCTTCTTCTGACTCTTCTGCTTCCGCAATTACTTCCACTTCTTCTGACTCTTCCGTTTCTGCAATTACTTCAGCTTCTTCTGACT